>NZ_BAAFGR010000086.1:0-32170 GCF_041154655.1 Nocardia sp. JMUB6875 | reverse complement strand
GCACCCCGCAGTGGAACCCGGCCCAGCCCGGCCCCGGCACCGCCGTCAACGGCAGCCAGGAAGTCTTCCAGGCCGTGGACCGCGCCATCGCCGTCGCCCAGTCGCAGGGCGTCAACATCCCCCAGCCCGCCCTGGACTTCCTCAACGCCACCAAGGCCAGCGGCACCCAGCTCGATCCCACCATCGTGAACTTCTTCGAGGCGAACAAGGGCCTGCTGCCCCAGTAGCAATCCGAGTTCCCTCTGCTGAATGCCCCGCGTCAAAGACGACGCGGGGCATTCGTGCTTTTGGTTAGCTGGCGGAACGCCGTGTCAGGGGCAAACTTCCGGGTGCCGGAGGCGGCGGTCTTGTACCCCGCATGCCAGAATGAGCGCGTGGTGAACAAATCGAACAAGCCCTATGTCGACAATGGCTGGCCCGAGATGGCCAATGGCGATCACGCGGTCACGGAACTCTCCTCGACCCGCTCCGGCGGTCTGTCCCCGTACGGTGAGGACCTCGAGTTCCCGCTGCCTGCCGATCAGCTGCCCTACGTGCACCCGCACACCGTCGTCAACCGCTGATTCGACGCACGTCCGACAACCATGCGGTTAACGGCGCTCGTTCCCGAGCGGCCGCCGCGCATACGACTCCAGGCTCCACGTCTCCGCCTGGTCTCCGCGGCGGCCGCTGAATCGCGTCCGCGCACGGTGTCATCGCGCCCGCGTAATGCCCGATGGATCGGGTGAAGTGACCGAAACACCCTCCCCCGCCGAGACCGGCAATGGGGCTTCCGCTGCTGCCCCGGCCGATTCGGCCGCCCCGGAACCGGCGGCCCCCGCCAAGAAGTCCAAGGCGGCCGCCGCCCGCGCCGATCTGACTCTGGCCGAATGGCTTTCCAAGCGCTCCGACGAGGATCTCGTCACGCTGCTCGAGCTGCGCCCCGATCTGGCCGTCCCCCTGCCCGCCTCGATGGCGGTGCTGGCCGCGCGCACCGAGCAGCGCGCCTCGGTCCTGCGCGCCGGCGACGAGCTCGACACCCTCGACCTCGCCATCATCGAAACCCTTGTCGTACAAGGCGCGGGCGACGGCCGCCACGGACAGCCGCTGCCCGCCAAGACCCTGCGCAAACTGCTCTCCGATCGCGTTCCGGCCGCGACGGTCAATGCCGCGCTACAGAAACTCCGCACCCGCGCCCTGGTCTGGGGCCCGGATACCGCGCTGCGGGTGACGCCCTCCGCTCAAGAGGCGCTGCCATGGCCGCTGGGCAGCACCACCGAACTCCCCGACGCCCTGACCGAACCCGAGATCGCCGCGGCCCTGGCCGAATCCACGCCGCAGGAGCGGGCGCTGCTCGAGAAGCTGGCCGCCACCGGCCCGCGCGGCCGCACCCGCGATGCCGCGCCCGGCACCGCGAGCGAGCGCCCGGTGCAGCGGCTGCTCGCCCGCCGCCTGCTGAACTGGATCGACGAGGAGACCGTGGAGCTGCCGGTCGCGGTCGGCCAGGTGCTGCGCCAGGAGCCGGTCACCGATCCGCACGCGCTCACGCCGCCGCATCCGGATGCCGCCAAGCACGCGCCCGCCGATATCAATGCCGTGGCCGCGGGCGAGGTGGGAGAGCTGTTGCGGCACTGCGCCGCCATCCTCGACGTGCTGGGCCAGGCGCCCGCGCCGGTGCTGCGCTCCGGCGGCCTCGGCGTGCGCGAGCTGCGCCGGGTCGCCAAGCAGACCGGTATCGACGAGAACCGGGTCGGTCTGCTGGCCGAAATCCTCGCCGCGGCACGGCTCATCGACAAGGGCACCCCCGAACCCGCGCCGGACGGCGACGGCACCGAGGACTATTGGACGCCGACCACCACCTCCGACGCCTGGCTGGCCGTAGTGCCGCCGCGCCGCTGGGTGGTGCTCGCGCAGGCCTGGCTGGAACTGGATCGGTTCCCGTGGATGATCGGCCTGCGCGACGCCAATGACAAACCGCTGGCGGCGCTTTCGGCGGAGCTGCGCAATGTCCACGCCCTGCGCGACCGGCGCGCCATCCTGGAACTGCTGGCCGAATTCCCGCCCGGCACCGAGGTTTCCGCCGCGGATCTGGGTCGCATCCTGGCCTGGCGGCAGCCGCGCCGGCGTTGGCACTACCGGCTCGACGCGGTGGAAAGCACACTGGCGGAAGCGGAATCGCTGGGGCTGGTAGCGCGCGGGGCGGTGTCCTCGGCGGGCCGGGCGCTGCTGCACGGCAGTCCCGAGGACGCCGAATCCGAGATGGCGATCGCGCTGCCCGCGCCGGTGGACCACGTGCTGGTGCAGGCCGATCTCACCGTCATCGCGCCCGGACCGCTGGTTCCGGAGCTGCAGGACCGGATCTCCATGGTCGCCGATGTCGAATCCGCCGGTGCCGCAACCGTTTACCGGATCAGCGACGCCTCGGTGCGGCGCGCCCTGGACGCCGGTGCGACGGCCGCGGAACTGCACAATCTGTTCACCACGCATTCCCGCACACCGGTGCCGCAGTCGCTGACCTATCTCATCGACGATGTGGCCCGCCGTCACGGCCGCCTGCGCGCGGGCATGGCGCAGAGCTTCGTGCGCAGCGAGGATCCGACGCTGCTGGCCGAGGTGCTGGCCGCACCGGTCGCCGGGGAGCTGGCGCTGCGCGCGGTCGCACCCACCGTCGCGATATCCCAAGCGTCCCTTGGGGAAGTACTCGAACGCCTGCGCGCCGCGGGCTTCAGTCCGGCGGGCGAGGATTCGTCGGGCGCCATTGTCGATCTGCGCCAGCGCGGCGCGCGCCTGCCCGCCCGCCAGCAGCCGCGCCAGCAGTGGCGGCCCAATCCGCCGAGCACCGAACAGTTGCAGTCGCTGGTGGCCGAACTGCGCGCGGGCGAGCGCGCCGCCAATGCCCGTCCCGGCCAAGCGGTTCGCTCCGACGGTTCCCGGACGAGCACCGCGGCTACCCTGAACCTGCTCCAGCTGGCCGCCCGCACCCGCCGCCCGGTCCACATCGGCTACGTGGACGCGCAAGGCGTCGCCACGCAGCGAGTGGTGGAGCCGCTCAAGGTCGGTGGCGGCCAGCTCGACGCCCTCGATCCGGTCACCGGCGCGGTCCGCCATTTCACCCTGCACCGCATCGCCTCGGTGGCGCTGGTCGAATGAGGAAAAAGCCCGGCACCCGAATATCGGGTACCGGGCCTGAGAGTTGTTCTATCCCTTGGGGTTTCCGAGGCAGAAGGTCGTCTTCGGGTCCGGAATCACCCGGAAGCCGATCGCGGTGGCGGTGTCGCACTGGAATTCGTCGGCCGCGCCGTCGATCCGCTTGAGCACCTTGAACGAGGCCTCGGGCGCAGTGCAATCCACGAACTTGTAGCCGGTGCTCGCGCTCTCGTTGTAGCAGGCGCCCTGCTTGAAGTTCGGGCTCAGGCACAGGAACGCGGTGGTGCCGCCGTTGACGGTCTCCTCGTAGGAGGTCTGCTCCTCCTTGCATTCGGTCTTCTTGTCGTAGACCCCGGCCACCACGTAGACGGCCTTCTGGTCGGAGCACGCGATGGGCGCGGTCTTCGAGTTCGTGACCGAACCCTCGATGACGTTGATGCAGTCCCCCACCTTGGCCTTGGCGGTATCGGACTTACTGGCGTCCTTCAGCATCGAACAGCCGGATACGGCCAGCACGGCCACGGCCACCGCCACGAGGGCGAGTACGAGGCGCGTCAGCGTCCTCGTTCCTGCGAACTTCACTAGCGAAAACCTTTCTCACCGAACAGTTCACGGCTGTGAACGCGGTGAGAATACCTGGTCAGTGCGGCATGGTCATGATGCGCAGGCCGATCACCGTCATATTGGTGAGGATGGTGGGGAGGTTGCCGAGCAGCAGCAGGCCGAAGGGGGTCACGGGTATTACCTCTCGATCGGAAATATCTGGTCAGGCGTCCAAAAACGCTTCCGCGCTCTGTGTCGCTCCCCACCCGCCGGTCGTTACACCGGCACCTCAACGGGTTTCGCACCCGGACGGTTGATGCGGACGGTCACCGGGGTCGCGGCATCGGCCTCCACGGTCACGATCCGCGCCCCCGCCGCCGAGGTGACCCGGCCGCCGTCGACCCGGACCTCGTAGCCGTTCGGATAATGCACATCGGATACGTAGATCTCGGTGGTCCCGGCGCGCGGGGTGTACCGGTAGGCGAAGCCACCGGTGTCGGCGTCGAAGGTCATCCGGCCAGGGACTCCCGCCGTGGCCCGCGGATAGGTGCGCACCAACTGCTTGCCGATCTCACCCAGGAACGGATCCGGCTTCGGCCCGCCCGCGCCGAAGGCCGAAGAGTAATGCCAGTACTGCCAACTCACGAACCGGTCGTCGGCATTGGCCACGGTATTGCGCAGCACGCTCGCGTCACCGTCGCCGAATTCGGTGACCAGCGTGGGCAGGTGGGCGCGGGCGGTGAAGGCGTCGATATTGCTCCACGTCTTGCTCTGCTGCATCGGGCACAGGCCGCGCAGGAACGCGGGCAGACCCAGATAGATGGCGAGCTGGCTGGGGATGCAGTAGTCGTGCGGCGCGAACGCGATATCCGGCGCGGTGATCGGCGGATTCTTGCCCAGATTGGTGGGCATGGTCTCGTTCCAGGTGACATTCGGCTCCCAGAGCACCATGAGATCGCCGTTGCGGCCGCGCACCGCATCGGTCAATTTCTGCATGGCCGCTTGATATTTCGCGTCGAACCCCGGGCACCCGTTCGGATAGCAGGACAGGAACGCCGTTCCGGGCCACGGCTCGTTCAGCAGCTCGATCCCGAACGCGCCCGGGTGCGCGCTCATCTTGGCCGCGAGCGCCCCGAGCGCCTCGCCCAGGTAGTCCAGCACGCCATAGGTGTTGTTCCAGACCTCGTCCCAGCCCTGATTCATGCTGGGCATCAGGTAGTACAGCGGGAACCCGACATTCGGCTCCAGGGCTCCGGGCCGCGCGTGAATCGCCCACTCCGGGAATCCGTTTCCCTTCCACACTTTCGACAGCCCGTCCTGATGGTTGTCGAGCAGCGTGTGAATCCCATACTGCGCCAAGACATCCACCACTCCGGCGATCCGATCGAGGTAAGCGGTGTCGACCACGCCCTTGGTGGGCATCAACCCGTCGAACGAGACGCCGAGCCGCACCGTATTGAACCCGTGCCGGGCGAGCAGCGCCGCATCGTCGGCGGTGAGCGTGAGCCCGTCCCCCGCCTCGATATAGGGCGGCTCCTTGTCGACATTGTTGACGCCGTGCAGCAGCACGACCCGCCCGCTGTCGTCCACGAACCGTGCGCCGTCGGCATGGATCCGCGAGATCGAGGCGGTATCGGGCGCCGCCGAGCCGACCGCCGCGGGCACGATCAACGCTCCCGCGAGTGCGGCGACCACCACCCCCGCTCCCCGTCGCCCGATCCTTCGCCAACGTTTCCGAGCTGCGATTCCGCGCATCGGGCACCCCTGTTCAGTTCGATCAAGTCAATCGTCCAAATGGACAGCCGTCCAAGTTTCGAGTGATCGTAGCCACAGAAACTGCGGTCTTGACCGGTTTCGCCCGATCCCACACCCCACCGACCGGGCAAATCCTGCGCCCAGAGAGAAAAGGGCGCAGGTCACGTGGCCTTGTCGGTGGGTTCCTGGAGAATGGACGAGGCCCGTTCGGGGCCGGACAAGCCAGGAGGTGTGATGACCGACGGTCCGCTCATCGTGCAGAGCGACAAGACGCTGCTGCTGGAGGTCGATCATGAGTCGGCCGATGCGGCGCGGCAGGCCATCGCGCCGTTCGCGGAATTGGAGCGGGCGCCGGAGCATGTGCACACCTATCGGGTGACGCCGCTGGCGCTGTGGAACGCGCGGGCGGCCGGGCACGACGCCGAGCAGGTGGTGGACGCGCTGGTCAGCTTCAGCCGGTACGCGGTGCCGCAGCCGCTGCTGGTGGACATCGTCGACACCATGGCCCGGTACGGGCGGCTGCAGCTGGTGAAGCATCCGGCGCACGGGCTGGTGCTGGTCAGCCTGGATCGCGCGGTGCTGGAGGAGATCCTGCGGCACAAGAAGATTCAGCCCATGCTGGGCGCCCGCCTGGACGACGACACGGTGATCGTGCACCCCTCCGAGCGCGGGCGCATCAAGCAGATGCTGCTCAAGGTCGGCTGGCCCGCCGAGGATCTCGCGGGCTACGTGGACGGCGAGGCGCACCAGATCGATCTGGACTACGAGTCCAGCGACTGGCATCTGCGCGATTATCAGGAGCTGGCCGCGGATTCGTTCTGGGCGGGCGGCTCCGGCGTCGTCGTATTGCCCTGTGGCGCGGGCAAGACCATGGTGGGCGCGGCGGCCATGGCCAAGGCCAAGGCGACCACGCTGATCCTGGTCACCAATACCGTGGCCGGGCGGCAGTGGCGGCGCGAGCTGCTGGCCCGCACCTCGCTGACCGAGGACGAGATCGGCGAATACTCCGGTGAGCGCAAGGAGATTCGCCCGGTCACCATCGCGACGTATCAGGTGATCACGCGAAAGACCAAGGGCGAGTACCGGCATCTGGAGCTGTTCGACAGCCGCGACTGGGGCCTGGTCATCTACGACGAGGTGCACCTGCTGCCCGCACCGGTCTTCCGCATGACCGCGGACCTGCAGTCGCGCCGCCGCCTCGGCCTGACCGCCACCCTGGTGCGCGAGGACGGCCGCGAGGGCGACGTGTTCTCGCTGATCGGTCCGAAACGCTATGACGCGCCGTGGAAGGACATCGAGGCGCAGGGCTGGATCGCGCCGGCCGACTGTGTGGAGGTGCGGGTCACCCTCACCGATGCCGAGCGCATGGCCTACGCCACCGCCGAACCGGAGGAGCGCTACAAGCTGTGCTCCACCGCGCGCACCAAACTGCCTGTGGTGGAATCGATTCTGGCCCAGCACAAGGACGCGCCGAGCCTGGTGATCGGGGCCTACCTGGATCAGCTGGACGAGCTGGGCGAGCATCTGAACGCCCCGGTCATCCAGGGTTCCACCCGCACCAAGGAGCGCGAGGAGCTCTTCGACGCCTTCCGGCGCGGGGAGATTCCGGTGCTGGTGGTGTCGAAGGTGGCCAACTTCTCCATCGATCTACCGGAAGCCTCGGTGGCCGTGCAGGTTTCGGGCACCTTCGGTTCGCGGCAGGAGGAGGCGCAGCGGCTGGGCCGGCTGCTGCGGCCCAAACACGATGGCGGCCAGGCTCACTTCTATTCCGTCGTCGCACGTGACACGCTGGACGCCGAATACGCCGCGCACCGTCAGCGTTTCCTTGCGGAGCAGGGGTATGCGTATCGCATCACCGATGCCGACGACCTGCTGGGGCCGACGATAGGATAAGTGGAGGAGAAGCCTCCATAAGGCGGGAGGGACGCACGTGCGGCGCTTCGAATTCGCGGTGGACCGCGACCATGCCCGGGCGGTGAACGAGGTCGTGGCCTATCTGCGCCGATTGCGGATCTGGGCGTACACCGCGGCCGCGGTGCTGGGACTGGGCACCGCGTTCCTGATCTGGGTGAACCATCCGTGGTCGTGGCTGCTGGCGGTGGCATTCCTGCTGGCCGCGGTGACCGCGCTGTTCATCGGGTACTGGATGCCGCATCGCGGCCGGGTGGACAAGCTCTACGCCGCGGGCGACCTGGTTCCCGCGGTGGTGTCGGAGACGCACGAGAGCGGGGCCACCCTGCTGGCCCTGGTCGATCTGGCCAAGCCCAGCGCCCAGGGGCCGCGCTACGCCCTGGTGACCCGCACGGTCCGATCCCTGCCCGGGCATCGGGCCCGCACCGGGGAGCGGGTGCCCGCGGTGACCGTCCGCGTGGACCGCGCGCCCGGCCCGGTCGGCGACCTGTGGCAGACGGTGTCGGCCATGCCCATCGCCTGGGGCACCCGGGACCTCAACATCATCGAGCGCGCCCGCACCGCCATCAACGAGGTGGAGTGGAAGCTGCTCACCGACAATCTGGATCTGGCCGCCAAGGTGCGCGGCGCGGACGCCAAGCGGCTGCTGCTCGATCCGCAGCAGCTGCCGGACGAGCTACGTGGCTGAGTTAATGGGGCGACACGACTTGCCACGGAAAATAGAATGATCCGATGATTCCCGCCGCGAACGTGCTGGCGTTTCTCGTCGCATCCATTGTCATTGTCATAATCCCCGGTCCCGGTGTGCTTTTCGTGATCGGCCGGGCGCTGACCTACGGCCGCCGCGCCGCGCTGCTGTCGGTGCTGGGCCATTCGCTCGGGGTCCTGGTGATCCTCGGGCTGGTGGCCGCCGGGCTGGGCACCATCCTCGCCGCGTCGGCCGTCGCGCTCGCCGTGGTGAAGTTCGCCGGTGCGCTGTACCTGATCTACCTCGGGATCCAGGCCTTCCGGGAGCGCCGCTCGCTGCGCGAGGTGTTCGAGGCCAAGGTCGAGCCGATGAACCAACGGCGGGCCATGCGCCAAGCCGTGGTGGTCGGGCTGACCAACCCGAAGGCCATCATCTTCTTCTCCGCCGTGCTGCCGCAGTTCGTGGCGCCGGAATCGGGCGCGGTCCCGCTGCAGATGCTGGTACTCGGCGTGGCCTTCCTGACCATCGCGGTGGTCTCCGATTCGGTGTACGCCCTGCTGGCCGGGACGGCACGGGACTGGTTCGCGCGCTCGCCGAAGCGTCTGGAGGCCGTCGGCGGGGCCGGGGGTGTCATGATCATCGGGCTGGGTGCGAGCGTGGCGGTATCGGGTAGCACCAACTGAGAAAGGGGCGGTACGAGCGCATGAGACGACACTGGCGGTACATGGTGGTGGGGGCGGTACTGCTGGCGGGCGCGAATGCGGCTCCAGCGCAGGCGGATTCGGGCGATCCATTCAGTGGCGCACCCGGGCTCGGCGATCCCTATTACCCGATGGACGGCAATGGCGGCTACGACGCCGGTCATTACGACGTCACGATCTCCTACGATCCACCCACCCATCGGCTGACCGGGTCCACCCGCATCGACGCGGTGGCCACCCAGGCGCTGCGTACGTTCAACCTGGACTACAGCGGCCCGGCGATCTCCAAGGTGACGGTCAACAATCTGCCCGCCTGGTTCGACCGCACCGCCGAGCACGAGCTCGTCGTCACGCCGATGATTCCGCTGCTGCCCGGCCTGCCCTTCACCGTGCAGGTGGAGTACGCGGGCGAGGTGACCGGCACCGACGGGGAGGGCTGGGTGTTCTCGCCCAGCGGCGGGGCCTTCGTCGCGGGCGAACCGCATTCGGCGAGCGCCTGGTATCCGAACAACGACTCGCCTTTGGACAAGGCGACTTTCACGCTGCACGCCACCGTGCCCGCGGAGTGGGAGGTGATGTCGGGCGGCGACAAGGTGTCCGACACCGTCCAGGGCGGCAACCGCACCGTCTCCTGGGAGCTGCGCCAGCCGGTGATCGGCTATCTCACCACCATCGCCATCGACAAGTTCCAGTTCCTGGAACAGCGGCGCGCCAATGGAACTCAGCTGCTGAGCGGGTTCGCGCCGGACGCGGTCAAGCTCGAGGACATCGAGTCGCGGCTGCCGGAGATCCTGGACTTCCAGGAGGAGCTCTACGGCCCGTACCCGTTCGACACCGCGGGCGGCATCTTCGTCGACACCGAATTGCAGTTCTCGCTGGAGACCCAGACGCGGCCCGTCTACGCGCCCTGGACCGATCTCATTACCGTGGTGCACGAGATCACCCACCAGTGGTGGGGCGATTCCATGTCGGTGAAGCAGTGGTCGGATATCTGCTTGAACGAGTGCTTCGCCAGCTACACCGCCGACTATCTGTGGGCGGAACGCAAGGAGGGCAAGGACGTCGACGCGATGTACCGGGACACCATCGCGAAATTCCGTGACGATCCGAAGTTCTGGGAGATCGCGCTGCAGAACCCGGGCGTGGGCGACGAATTCACCTCGGTCTACTACCGGGGCCCGCTGTTCCTGCACGCCCTGCGCCGCACCATGGGCGACGAGGCGTTCTTCGCCGCCGTGCGCGATTTCGTCATCGCGCACAAGTACGGCAACGCGTCGATGCCGGAGTTCCGCCAGTTCATCCAGTCCCGCACCCCGCACGACCTGTCGGGCTTCTTCACCGCCTGGCTGGACCGCACCGACCGCCCCGCCGACGAATTCCTCTTCCCGGGCCCGCTGCGCTCCTGAAACCGGTCAGGCCGGAAGCGGCCTGGTGCGATCGTTGAGCACCAGCGCCGCCATCGCCCCGAGCACGGTCCCGGTGACGAATCGCTGGGCGCGCAGCCAGAGTGGCCGTCGCCCGAGGAAAGTCGAGATGGCTCCCGCGCTCAGCACGATCAGCCCGTTCACCGTGACGGCGATGGCGATCTGCACCGCGCCCAGCGTCAGGCTCTGCAGCCACACCTGCCCGCGCGCGGGCGCCACGAACTGCGGGATGAGCGCCATGTACAGGATGGCGATCTTCGGATTCAGCAGGTTGGTGACCAGCCCCATGCCGAACAGCCTGCGCGGCGAATCCGCGGGCAGCTCGGTCGGCGCGAACAGCGAAACCCCGCCCGGCCGCAATGTCTTCCACGCCAGATAGACCAGATACAGCGCCCCGGTCACTTTCAGCGCGAGGTACAGCGCGGGCACCATGGCGAACACCGCGGTGATTCCCGCCGTGGCGGCGATCAGATACACGCCGAACCCGACCGCCACACCGCCGAGCGACACCAGCCCGGCGCGTCGCCCCTGAGAAACGGTCCGCGACACCAGATACATCATGTTCGGCCCCGGCGTCAGCACCAGACCCAGCGCCGCGACGGCGACACCCAGCAACGCACTCGTCTCGATCACACGCCCGATTCTTCAGGCCACGCCGATGCCTGTCGCGGTCCAATTACCGCCCGGTGGACTGCTTCCCGGAGGCCAAGATCAGCGAGGAGTCAGCGGACGGCCTCGGCTTGGTGGCCGGCGCGGAGGCGGCGGACGCCCTCGGCGATGGTCTCCTCCTTCTTGCAGAAGGTGAAGCGGACCAGGTGATTCCAGGCGGGTTTGTCGTCGGCGAAGACGCTCACCGGGACGGCGGCGACGCCGAGGCGTTCGGGGAGTTCGCGGCAGAAGGCGTAGGCGTCGGTCGCGCCGAGCGGGGTGATGTCGGCGCAGACGAAATAGGTGCCGTCGCTGCGCTGCACGCCGAAACCGGCCTCGGCGAGGGCGGCCGAGAGGCGAAGGCGCTTCTCCGACAGGGTGTCTCGTAGCGCGGCCACCCACTGCTGCTCGTTGTTGAGGGCGTGGGCGACGGCGGGCTGGAACGGTCCGCCGCCGACGAAGGTGAGGAACTGCTTGGCGGCCAGCACCGCGTCCAGCAGCGGCGCGGGCGCGCAGGCCCAGCCGATCTTCCAGCCGGTGACGCTGAAGGTCTTGGCGGCGCTGGAGATCACGACGGTGCGCTCGAACATGCCGGGCAGGGTGGACAGGCTGATGTGCTCGTGCCCGTCGAAGACGAGATGCTCGTAGGCCTCGTCCGACATGACGTACAGGTCGTGCTCGATGGCGAGTTCGGCGATGGCGGTGAGGTCGGCGCGCGACAGCACTGTGCCGGTCGGGTTGTGCGGCGAATTCACCAGCAGCAGCCGTGTTTTCGGGGTGATGGCGGCGCGCAGGCTGTCCAGGTCGAGGGCGAAGCCGTCCCCGTCGGGCACCAGCCGCGCGGTGCGGCGGTTGGCCCCCGCCAGCGCGATGGCCGCGGCGTAGGAGTCGTAGTAGGGCTCGATGAGCACCACGTCCTCACCGGGTTCGACCAGTCCGAGCACGGTCGCCGCGATGGCCTCGGTGGCCCCGACGGTGACCAGCACCTGGCTGTCCGGGTCGTAGTGGGTCCCGTAGCGCCGGGCCCGGTCGGCGGCGATGGCCTGCCGCAGCGCTGGCACCCCGCGCCCGGGCGGGTACTGGTTGAACCCGTCGGCGATGGCCTGCCTGGCCACCTCCAGCATTCCCGCCGGGCCGTCGCTGTCGGGGAATCCTTGGCCCAGATTGACCGCCCCGTGGCGAACGGCCAACTCGGTCATCTCGGCGAAGATCGTCGAGGCGAACGGCTGCAGACGGGCGACGGTCGGAATACGGGACGGCATGTCCGGAGCCTAATGAATGCGGATGCCGTGCAGCTTCGCCGGGTTCACCACGTCGTAGACGCCCCACACCTTGCCGTCGCGGACGGTGAATCCGTACACCCGCTGCGGGCTGCCCGGCACACCGTCCCAGGACGCGGTCTCGTGCGCCAGGATGCCCCACTGCCCGTTGACCAGCACCGGTTCGAGCTCGCGCGCCGGGCCGGTGTGCGCGGAATCGAACAGCCCGAACTTGCGCCACAGCCCCATCCAGAGGCGGACGTTCTTGTCCAGGCCCGCAACGACATTGAGCGCAGTGGAGGTGGTCCCGTCGGCATCGCCGACCGTCCGCACATCCGGATGCAGCGCCGCCACAACCGCATTCACGTCACCGCCCGACAGCGCGGCCAGCAGCCGCTGCACCGCGGCGCTGTGCTCGTCATCGGAGACGGGCTCGGGCGCGTGCGCCACGGCCTTGCGGGCCCGGCTCGCCAGCTGTCGCGCGGCATCGACGGAAATACCGAGGATATCGGCGATTTCGTCGAAGGGCACCGCGAAGCCGTCGTGCAGCACGAACGCCACCCGCTGCGGCGGGGTCAGGGTGTCGAGCACCACCATTGCGGCGAAACGGAATTCCTGTTTGCGCACCACCGCCGCCAGCGGATCGGGTGTGCTGGAGGGCGTGATGGCGGTGACCACCGGCTCCGGGAGCCATTGCCCCACATACCTTTCCCGCCGCGCCGCCGCGCTGCGCAGCCGGTCCAGGCAGATGCGGCTGACCACGGTGGTGAGCCAGGCGCGCAGGTCCTCGATCTCGAATTGCCGGGCCACCGCGAGCCGCAGCCAGCTCTCCTGCACCGCGTCCTCGGCATCGCTGACGCTGCCGGTGAGCCGATAGGCCACCGAGAGCAAATGCGGCCGATGCGATTCGAACAAGTCGGCGAGAAGAGCGGCAACCACCGAATCGATGCTACGGCCGGGCTGTGACACCCCCGCCACCGGCCTGGGACACCCCGCCACCGGCCTGGCCGGAAAGGTCGTGCGCCCGCGCCGGATTCCGTGACAGCATGGCCGCATGGACGCGGAATTCCTCTCCGACGGCGCGGTCTGGCTGTCGCCGCCCGCCGTCTCCGACATCGACGCCATCACCGCCCTGTGTCAGGAGCCGTCCATCGGCGCCTGGACCACCATGCCGGTCCCGTATCACCGCGCCGACGCCGAGAAGTTCATCTACGACATCGTCGGCCCCGGCTGGGCCACCCGCAGTCCCACCTGGGCGGTGCGCACCGCCGAGCACGGCCGGGTGGTCGGAATGATCGGGCTGAGCCCGCTCTATCCCCGCCGCGACGACGACACCGCCGAGATCGGCTTCTGGCTCTCCCCCGCCGCCCGCGGCCGCGGCCTCATGTCCCGGGCCGCCGGGCTGGTCTCGGCCATCGGCCTGGACCCGACCGCCATGGCCTTCGAACGCCTGGAGTGGCGCGCCTTCGTCGGCAACCACCCCTCGGCCGCCGTGGCCCGCCGCACCGGCTACCACTACGAGGGTCTGATCCGCGGCGGCGGCGTGCAGCGCGGCACCCGCCGCGACATCTGGGTCGCGGGCCGGCTGCGCACCGATCCCGCGACGCCCAGCCCGCACTGGCCGGCAGAGGTCTGACCCGGAGAGAAGTTCGGCCCACACCCGCCGGACTGGGTGTGGGCCGAACTCAGTGTGCACGCCGAACTCGTTATCCGCGAGGCGAACTCGCCGCGAGCGGGTGCGGGTCGGAAACCTGCCGCCTAGCCGCGGCCCTCGCGACGCCGGGTGACGGCGTCGGCGAGCCGGTCGAGCTGGGCGGCCGTGACGTCCCAATCGATGCAGGCATCGGTGATGGACTGGCCGTAGGTGAGCTCCTCCGGGCGCCCCAGGGTGAGGTCCTGGCGGCCCGCCACGATGAACGACTCCATCATCAGGCCCACGACGGTGTCCTCGCCGCCCGCGATGCGCTCGGCGATATCGGTGACGACATCGACCTGGCGGTTGTGGTCCTTGTTGGAGTTGCCGTGCGAGGCGTCCACCACCAGCCGCTGCGGCAGCGACGACTTCTCCAGGCGCAGCAGCGCTTCCGCGCAGGAGGCGGCGTCGTAGTTGGTGCCGTTGCTGCCGCCGCGCAGGATGACGTGGCAGTCCGGGTTGCCCGCGGTGCGGATGAGCGCGGAACGCCCGTCCAGGTCGGTGCCGGGGAACACGTGCGAGGCCGCCGCGGCGCGCACGCCGTCGACCGCGACCTGCACATCGCCGTCGGTGCCGTTCTTGATGCCGACCGGCATGGACAGCGCCGAGGACAGCTGCCGGTGCACCTGGCTGGCCGCGGTGCGCGCCCCGATCGCGCCGTAGGCAACCAGGTCCGCGATGTACTGCGGGGTGATCGGATCGAGGAACTCGCACGCCACCGGCAGGCCCAGCGCGGTGATGTCGACCAGCAGGCGGCGGCCCAGATCCAGGCCGGTGTTGATGTCGAAGCTGCCGTCCAGGTGCGGATCGTTGATCAGACCCTTCCAACCCAGCGTGGTGCGCGGCTTCTCGAAGTACACGCGCATCACCACGTGCAGCCGGTCGGAGACCTCGGCGGCCTTGACGGCCAGGCGGCGCGCGTAGTCCATGGCGGCCTCGGGATCGTGCACCGAACACGGGCCGACGATCACCATGAGGCGGTCGTCGTCGCCGTTGAGCACGTCGACGGTGGCCTTGCGGCCCGCGCGCACGGTGTCGGCGAGGGTGTCGTCGATCGGGTGGGCGGCCCGGACCTCGCGGGGGGAGCTCAGCGGGCTCACGCTCAGCGTGCGCTGATCGTCGAGATCGGAATGCCGGTCGAGATCGGCGGTAGTCATCGTGGGTTTCCTTGTCCCAGGCCGACCCACCGAGAGTTCTTCGAAACCCCTTGGAGCCGGTCTGATTTCGTCCGGCTCGGGGTGGAGGATGTCAGCGCAGGGTCACGCCGCGCGACCCACCCGGGGCCGGCTGGCTAAACCAGAAATACACACGCTGCATGATCGGCACTGTACCAGAGATCGCGAATCGTGCGTGTGGCGTGGGACACCATAGATTGGAAACGCGTCCCACGATTTGGGACTCCGCCGGTCAGTGCAGGATGTAGTGCAGGATCACGTCGTGCACGTGGCGGGTCTTGTCGTCGCCGCGGAACTCCACCTCGTAGGTGTTGTGCCCGGTGCTGATGGCGATGTGCCCGGAGGAGAAGAACTGTCCCGCGAACGACTTGTTGGTCAGGATGCTCACGCTCGAGATCCGCGAGTACGGGATGCTCGTGATGGCGATCTTCTTCCCCACGAACGAGTTGTCCTGGATGATGACCCGCCGGTCGGTGAGCCCCAGGAAGCCGGTGCCCACGCCGATGGCGTCGTACACGGCCAGGATCTGCTCGCCGGGCAGCAGCCCCTGCTGGATCTTGTCGAGCTGGTCACGCCGGTCGAATGGAACGCTCATGTCACCCGGCTCCCCCGCTATTTCCGCACGAACGGATAGTTGATCTTGGTCAGCTGCTCGGACAGCTCCCAGAGCCGCCGCGCGGTCACCTCGTCCTTGGAGGCGGCCGTCGAGGTACTCGGCCCCGGGTAGCCGCGCATGCCGCGCAGCCCCGTCGGCCCGTAGAAACCGCCCGGCTCGACCTCCGCGGTCGCGGCGAACAACGTTGGCAGCGCGCCCATTTCGGCGCTCTGCGCGAACAGCTTGTTGCCGATCGACATCAGCGCGTCGTAGAGCGACTCGGTATGCCCCTGCAACTCCGTGGCGGCGTAGCCGGGATGCGCGGCCACCGATAGCTTGCTCGAGCCCGCGGCGGTCAAGCGGCGCTGGAGTTCCCGCGCGAACATGAGATTCGCCAGCTTGGACTGCCCGTAGGCGGCCCAGCGCTGATACGAGCGCCGCTCCCAGTTCAGATCCTCGAGGTCGATGCGGCCGATGGCGTGCATGCCGCTCGACAGTGTCACCACCCGGTCCCGGATCTTGTCCAGCAGCAGCCCGGTCAGCGCGAAATGGCCGAGATGGTTTGTGCCGATCTGCATTTCGAAGCCGTCGGCGGTGCGCCGCAGCGGCACCGCCATCACGCCCGCGTTGTTGATCAGCACATCGGCCCCGTCGACCGAGTCGGCGAATTCGCGGATCGAGGCCAGATCGGCCAGATCCAGCCGCCGCACCACGGCGTTGGGCCCGATCTCGTCGGCCACGGACCGGGCCTTGAGTTCATTGCGGCACGCCATGATCACCTTGGCCCCGGCGCCCGCGAGCGCCCGCGCGGTGACCGCGCCCAGCCCGCTGTTGGCGCCGGTCACGATGACGGTACGACCCGCTTGATCGGGGATGTCGGAGATGTCCCAACCGCTCACCTGGTCGAGTCTAGGGGCGCGGGCGGCCGCCCGTCCGGTGTCAGCGGGAACCGGCCGCGGACCGGAAATTTGCCGATGGCCCCCGGGTTGGCCGCGCGCGGCGTGTCAGTCTCGGCTTCAAGGGCTTTGACCTGCGCAAGCGGTAGCGTCCGCGACCATGGACACACTGATACTCGCAGGTTTGCTGGGCGTGGTGTTCCTGATCTGGAAACAGGGGCCGCGCAAGCGCATCCTGGCGGCCTGGTGGATCGTCGCCCTGGTGTGCGCCGGGCTGTTGAAGTACCACATCACCAGCAGCCTCGGATTGGGGCTGACATGGTGACCTCCACCGAATCCGAGACCACCGGAACCGGCAGCGGCGGAGGCTTCCTCGGCCAGATCCAATACTGGCTGGCGGTCATCTTCATCGTCGGCTGGACCGGCGTGGTGTGCGGCGGCCTCGGCATCCAGTTCGGCAACTGGGAGTACCCGTGCCCGCTGTGCATGCTGCAGCGCTACTTCATGATGCTGGCCGCGATCGGCGGCGCCTACATCGTGCGCAAGGCCATGACCGGCCACATCGTGCGCCGCGATTACATGGTCGGCTGGGGACTGGCCATCGTGGCCTGCTTCGGCGGCGGTTTCACCGGCTGGCGGCAGACCATGCTGCACATCCTGCCCGGCGACAAGGGGTACGGCGGCGCGGTGCTGGGCCTGCACCTGTACGTGTGGGCGTGGATCCTGTTCGTGGCCGCGATCACGACAATCGGTGTGGTGCTGTCGTTTTCGCACGAGACGGCCTCGGAGACCATTCCGACGACGGGGCCGCACCGCACCATCGGGACGCTCGCGATCGGATTCCTCGCGCTGGTGATCGCCATCAACGTGGTGGCGACCTTCTTCCTGGAGGGCTTCCACCCGGTGCTGCCGGACGACCCGTCCTGCTACAAGCTGCTGCACGATCTGGGCATCCTCGACGGCGGTTGCGTCCTGCCCGAATCGCACTGAGATACCGGATCGCACTGACAAATGCGCCTCGGATCCCCGCGCCCTGCGAAAAGGGCGCGGGGATCGCGTTTTTCAGGACAGGGCGAGGATCTCGTCGTCGGACATGGCGGCCACCTCCAGGTAGAGGCGGGCCACCTCGTCGAGTCGACCGGCGGCGCCGGCCCGCTGCTCACGCTCGAGCAGGCGTCGGCTCAGCCCCTCGACGGTGCGGGCCGCGAAGAAGTCCGCCACCACGGTGTCCGGGGAATCCAGCCAGTCCCGCACCCGCGCGATGACGGCGGTGGCGAGCACCGAATCGCCGCCGAGGGCGAAGAAGTCGTCGGTCACGCCGATCCGCTCCCGGCCCAGCACGGTGGCCACGATATCGGCGACGGCGCGCTCGACATCGCCACGCGGAGCGACGAATTCGGTGTCACCCTCGCCGTCGGACAGCAGCGCCGCGATGGCCTTGCGGTCCGGTTTGCCGTTCGAGGTGAAGGGCAGTTCGGCCAGCAGGTCGATCCGTCCGGGAATCATGTAGCCGGGCAACAGGTCCGCGGCCGCGTCCAGCAGCGCGGACGCCTCCAGCGTGACGCCGTCGTCGGCCACCACCACGGCCGCGAGTTTCGGTGCGGCCGAACCGATCACGGCGGCGATGGCGTGCCGCACCCCGGGCAGTCCGCGCAGGGCGCTCTCCACTTCCCCGAGCTCCACCCGGTACCCGCGGATCTTGACCTGATGGTCGGCCCGACCCAGGAATTCCAGGCAGCCGTCCGGCAGGTACCGCGCGAGATCACCGGTGCGGTACCAGCGCAGTCCCTCGTGCGTGACGAACCGGTCCGCGGTGCGCTCGGCATCGCCGCGGTACCCGGCCGCCACACCCGCCCCGCCGATCCACAGTTCGCCGGTCACCCAGTCCGGGCAGTCCTGCCCCGAGGGTCCGACCACCCGGCAGCGCACATTGCGCAGCGGCGTGCCGTACGGAACAGCCGACCAGGACTGCGGCACTTCGGCATTCACCACCTCGCAGATGGTGGAGTGGATGGCCGTCTCGGTCGCGCCGCCCAGCCCGGCGAAGCGGCAGTCCGGGGCCACCGCGGCCAGCCGACCGGGCAGCGCCACATCGACCCAATCGCCGCCGAGAATGACCATCCGCAAACTGTCCACAGGTTTCCCGGCCGCCGCCTCCAGCAGCATGTCCAGCAGGCTGGGCACGCAGTTCACCACCGAAATCCCGTGCCGCCGAATCATTTCGATCCATCGGCCCGGTTCGCCGCGCTGTCCCTCATCCAGCGCGACGACCGCACCCCCGGCACTCCACATGCCGAAGATGTCGTACACGGACAGGTCGAATTCCAAGGCGGACAAGGCCAGCGCCCGATCCGCCGTCCCGATCCCGAACCGCTCGTTCAGGTCGTCGATGGTGTTCATGGCCGCCCGATGCGGCACCTCCACACCCTTCGGCTTACCGGTCGACCCGGACGTGAACAGCACATAGGCGATGGCCTCAGGATCCGGAATCACGGCCTGCGCCAACGGTTCCGGATGCACCCGCGCCGCACTCAACGCCAGCGTCGGCACCTCGGCCACCTCGTCACCCGCCGTCACCGCGGCCACCACCGCACCGGTCCGCAGAATCTCGGCCCGCCGCGCGGCGGGCTGATCGAATCCGATCGGCACATACACCCCACCGGCCGCCAGCACACCGGCGATAGCCACGGCCTGATCCGGCCCCTTCGGCAACTGCACCGCGACCGCGCCTCCTGGGCGAACCCCGGCAGCCCGCAACGCACCTGCGACCGCGAGCGCACTGTCGGCCAGCTCGCGGTAGCTGAGCGAAGCGGTGGTTTCGTCGCTTTCCTCCCAGATCAGCGCGGGCGCGTCCGGGTTCCGCTCGGCGAAGTCGAACAGCCCGCTGTGCAGCGCCCGCCCGCTCACCGGCCCATCGGTCGCGTTCACCTGGGTGCGAATCACGGCCTGTTCCAGCGGGATTCGCACCGCGGCTTCCGCGTCCCACCCCGCGTCCCCGGCTGACGCCGACGGTTCCGCGCCGTCATCGAGGCCCGCGAGCCGCAGCACGGCGTCGATGTAGCGGGTGAACATGGTCTCGACCATGTCGGCGGGGAAGGCGTCGGAGCGCACGTCCCAGTTCAGCAGGATGCCGCCGCGGACCTCGGTGACCTGGGCATCCAGGAGCACCTGCGGGCCCTGGGAAATGATCCAGACCGGGTCGCCGAAGGTCTCGGTGACCTGCTCGGCGAAGAGTTCACCGAGGTTGATCGCGCTGGTGTAGACGATCGGGGCCAGCACCGGTTCGGCGCGCAGCCTGCCCAGGTCGCGCAGCACCTCGAGCCCGGTGTAGCCGGAATGCGCTCCGGCGGCGTGTAATTCGCGCTGCAGGGCGCGCGCCCGCTCGGTGACGGTGGCGGGCTCGGTCACATCGACCTCGAGCAGCACGGAGGAGGTGAAGTCGCCGACGACCCCGTCCACCCGCGGATGCACCGGTTCCCGGTGGAACAACGGCAGATTCAGCAGGAACCGGCGCTGACTCGACCATCCGCCGATGGTCTCCGCGAACACCGACGCCAATGCCATCGCCGGGGTGATACCCCGAGCATGGGCGGCGGCGAACATGCGCGCCTTGGCCTCCGGGGACAGCCAGCGATGCAATCGGACGGTCCGCGCCGCCCGGGCGCCCGCCTCCCGCTCGGAAACCTCCGAGGCACGCGGTAATTCGGGCGCACCCGGCAGATCCGCGAGCCGCTGCTGCCACCACTCCCGATGCGCATCGTGTTCCGGTGCGGGCCCGGAGTGTTCGGCCAGATACTCCCGGAAGGTGTAGTCCTGAACCGGCAGCTGCTCACCGTGGTAGAGCCGCGCCAGATCCGCCACCAGAATCCGATAGCTCATGGCATCGGCCGCGAGCATGTCCACATCCAGGTGCAGCCGCGTCCGCCCCTCCGGCAGCAGCGTCAGGGCGACATCGATGACCTGCCCCTCCTCGACGGCCATCAGCTGGTGGGTCCGCTTGTCCCGCAACTCCTCCAACGTGCTGTCGAGCGTGGCGGCGTCGGCGCTGCGCAGGTCGGTGACGCTCCACACCTCTCGGCCGGGCCGCGCCAGGGTCTGCTGGGTGCCGTCCGGCAGGAATCGGGTGCGCAGCATCGGATGCCGCTGGACCAACGCCTCGACCGCCGCCCCGAGCCGCTCCGGATCGACTCCGGCTCCGTCGAATTCCACGTAGAGGTGTGCCGCGACGGCACCCAGCTGCTGGCTGTCGGAGCGACCGATCCAATACGCGTGCTGCATAGGAGCGAGCGCGAAGGGCGCGTCGTCATCGGAATCAGCCGCGAAATCCGCCTCGGTCCCGGCCGAATCATCCGCGGCGATCGCGTGATTCGTCTCGCTCGAGCCGCCGAGGAGGCGGTGCCAGGCGTCCAGCGTGGGCTCGGCGGCGAGCTGGGCGAAGTTGACGGCCAGGCCGCGTTTGCGCCAGGAGCCCGCGAGCTTCATGGTGCGGATGGAGTCCAGGCCGAGCTGGATGAGGTCGTCGTGATCGCCGATGGCGGCCGGGTCGAGGCCGAGGTGGCCGGCGAGGGCGGTACGGATCTCGTCGCGGGCGATGCCCGCCGCTGACCGCTGTGGTGACTCCATCCGCTGGTACTCCTTGCTGATTCGGCTGTCGTTCGACAGCAGCGTAACCGATTGAGATAGGGTTGCCTAACCTATGCAAGGCCACCCTTACTAGCTAGAGGTCAGAGCTGTGACAACGAACGCACCCGCGGCGACAACGGACGCACCCGCCACCACGGACCATCGCGACGGTTTCGTCCCGTTCCCCGCCGACCTCGCCCGCCGGTACCGGGAGGCCGGGTACTGGGCGGGCCGCCCGCTGGGCGAACTGCTGCGCGACGCCGCCCGGCAGTGGCCCGACCGCCCGGCTCTCCTCGGCGACTCCCCCGCCACCTACGCCGAACTCGACCGCGCCGCCGACCGGATGGCGCACGGCTTCCTGCGCCTGGGCATCCGCCCCGGCGACCGGGTCGTGGTGCAGCTGCCGAACACCCCGACGTTCATTCCGGTCCTCTTCGGCCTGCTGCGCGCCGGCATCATCCCGGTCCTCACCCTCCCTGCGCACCGCCGCGCCGAGATCGAGCATCTGACAAGGCTTTCCGGCGCGGTCGCCTACCTGATCGCCGACCGGCTCGGCGATTTCGACTACCGCACACTGGCCGCCGAGGTGCGCGCGAACGTCCCGGCCCTGCGGCACGTCCTGGTGCTCGGCGACCCCGGCCCCTACACCGACCTGAATTCGATTGCCGCCGACGGCGATTCCCTGCCGGAGGTCGACGCGACCGATATCGCGCTCATGCTGGTCTCCGGCGGCACCACCGGCCTGCCCAAGCTGATCGCCCGCACCCACGACGATTACACCTACAACGCCAAGGCCAGCGCCGAGGTCTGCGAGCTCGGCCCCGATGACGTATACCTCGCGGCACTCCCTGTCGCCCACAACTTCCCGCTGGCCTGCCCCGGCGTGCTCGGCACCGTCGCCACCGGCGGGGCCATGGCGTTCGTGACCGATCCCAGCCCGGAGAGCGCCTTCGCCGCCATCGAACAGCATCGCGTCACCGTGACCGCCGTGGTGCCGCCGCTGGCCCAATTGTGGTGCGCGGCGGTCGAATGGGAGGACGCCGACCTGTCATCCCTGCGGCTCCTTCAGGTCGGCGGCGCGAAACTGGCCGAGGTGAACGCCCGCGATGTCGCGCCCGCCCTGAACGTGCGCCTGCAGCAGGTGTTCGGCATGGCCGAGGGCCTGCTCAACTACACCCGCGCCGAGGACTCCGACGATCTGGTGTGCACCACGCAGGGCCGTCCGCTGTCCCCCGCCGACGAGGTCCGCGTCGTCGACGAGCACGGCCACGACGTCCCCGACGGCGAAGAGGGCGAACTCCTCACCCGCGGCCCGTACACGCTGCGCGGCTATTACCGTGCGCCCGAGCACAATGCGCGCGCCTTCACCCCGGACGGCTACTACCGCAGCGGCGATCTGGTGCGCCGCCTGCCCAGCGGGCATCTGATCGTCTCCGGGCGCATCAAGGACGTCATCAATCGCGGCGGCGAGAACATCTCCTGCGACGAGCTCGAGGAGCACCTGCTCGCCTACCCGGGCGTCCGGCACGCCGCCGCGGTCGGGCTGCCCGATCCGGCGCTGGGCGAGAAGGTCGGCGTGGTGCTGGTGACCACCGGCGAACTGCCTTCGCTGCCGGAGGTCAAGAGCTTCCTCACCGCGCGCGGCCTGGCCACCTACAAGCTCCCGGATGTGTTGCGGCAGGCCGATTTCCTGCCGGTCACGGCCGTGGGCAAGATCGACAAGAAGACCCTCGCCGCGCGCATTTGACCGTCCCGTCATAGAGTTCATCTATGGGCGGGTGGAACACAGCGGATATGCCGGACCAGACCGGCAAGATCATCATCGTCACCGGAGCCACCAGCGGCCTGGGCGAGGCCACCGCGCGCGCCCTGGCCGCCGCCGGGGCGCAGGTGATCATGGCCTGCCGCAATGAGATCAAGGCGCAGGCGGTGGCCCGGACCATGCCGGGCGACGTGCAGATCCGGCAGCTGGATCTGGCCGACCTGGCCTCGGTGCGGGCCTTCGCCGACACGGTCGAGCGGGCCGATGTGCTGATCAACAACGCGGGCGTGATGGCGGTGCCCAAGCGCAAGACCGCCGACGGCTTCGAATTGCAGATCGGCACCAACTATCTCGGCCACTTCGCGCTGACCGGCCTACTGCTGGACCGGATTTCGCAGCGGGTGGTGAACACCTCCAGCATCACCCACTTCATCGGCCGCATCGACCTCGAGGACCTGAACTGGGAGCGGCGCGCCTACTCCCGCTTCGGCGCGTACGCGCAATCCAAGCTGGCGCTGCTGCTGTTCACCTACGAACTGCAGCGGCGGCTCACGGTGGCCGGTTCACCCAAGCTGTCAGTGGCGGCGCATCCGGGATACGCGGCCACCGAGATCAGCTCCGAGACCCAGAACCTCCTCGAACAGATCGTCAGCCTCGGCAATCGACTGGTCGCGCAGAGCGCCGAAATGGGCGCGCTGCCAACGCTGTACGCGGCCACCGCCGACGTCGAGCCCGGCGGCTATTACGGCCCGGACTGGTTCAACTGGCGCGGCAATCCGACCAAGGTGGGTTCCACCGCCGCCTCCCACGACGAGAAAACCGCCCGGCAGCTCTGGGAGCTGTCCGAGCGGTTGACCGGCGTGGAGTTCCGCGTCTGACCCCACGCCGCGCTTCTCGGGCGAGTCACGCCCGCGGCGTCGGGTCAGGCCCGAACCACGTAGGGCGCGACGCTGCCCAGCTTCTCGCAGGTCTCCTCGAATTCGCGCTCCGGCCGCGACTGCCCGACCACGCCCGCGCCCGCGCGCAGCCACGCGCCCGCGCCGGTCTGGTAGACCGCGCGCAGCACCAGCGTCGCCTCCAGCTCACCGTCCGGCGAAACCGTCACCACCGCACCGGAATACAGCCCGCGCGGGTCATGGTCGAGGCGGAAGACCGCGTCCACGCCCTCGGCCTTGGGAATGCCGGAGGCGGTCACCGACGGGAACAGCGTCTCCAGCGCGTCCCACGGGCTGCGGTCCGCCGCCAGGGTCCCGCGCACCGTGGAGGCCAGATGCTGCACGCTGCCGCGCTCGCGCACCGCCATGAAATCCGAGACCGCGGTGGTGTCCGGCTCGGCCACGGCCGCGATCTCCGCGAACGAGGTCTGCACCGAGATGGCGTGCTCGACAATCTCTTTCGGATCGCGGACCAGTTCGGCGCGGGCCGCGAGATCGATATCGTCGCCGCGGCCGAAGGCGCGCGTCCCGGCCAGCGGCTCGGTGGTGACCACGCGATCGCGGTCCACCGCCGCCACCAGCTCCGGGCTGAAGCCCGCCGCTTCCAGCCCGCCTAGCCGCAGCAGGAACGAGCGCGCGGGCGTGTTGTGCATGCGGCCCAGCCGGTAGGTGGCCGGAATGTTCACCGCGAAGGGCAGATCCACCTTCCGCGACAGGATCACCTTCTGATACTTGCCCGCGCCGATCTCGGCGACACCGGCGGCGACCCGGTCCTGATATCCGGTCGGGTCCACGGTGACGTCCACCGGATGTGCGACCGGCGGGGCGGTCCGCTGCGCGGCCGTGATCAGCGCGTGGATGTCCCCGGTCTCGGCGGGCGTCGCACCCGACACCCGCACCCCGGTGGCGTCGATGCGCACCTCGATGCGCGGAATCATCAAGTGCGCCAGCGTCGCCCGCGGATGCACGTGCCCGGTCGCGCCCAGCGACCACGCGCAGAACTCGAATCCGATCCAGCCGTAGGCGTTCCGGCCGTCCAGCGGCAGCCCGGCCAGCGCCCGGTCGACGGCCTGGGCGGGACTCCCCGCCCACGCCCCGGCCGTGGTGCGACCGTCCCAGTTCACCCGGAGCTCGTTCGCGTCCAGCTCGACCCCGCCCAGCGGGTCGGCGGCGAACACCCATTCGCCGGGCTTCTCGTAGACCACGTATTCACCGAAGCGATCGGCCGCCGCGAGTGCGGAGACCGCCGCGACCGGATCGGTGACGTGCTCGCCCCACCGCTGCTCCCCCTCGAGTCGTACGCGTTCGTCAGCGACCGACACCAGACCTCCAAGGTTATGCTTACCTAAGTTGATGAGTGAGGTTAGCATTACCTTCCTCCATGTGGGGAGTGCTCGTCCGCGACCTCGGTCACGTGCGGCTGCCGCCGCCGCGAAACCCCGGGTCCGACCGGCGAATTGCCCGACCTGCAAACCCCGCGCGCCGGTTTGGGCTTCAATGGGGAGCAGCGGCTCATGCGGAGGGAACAAAGATGCTCGATCATGACAGCCGGCTCCCCGAGGCCGCGCTCACCGCACCGCACTCCGTGGTCGCCCTCGTCGACGCCGCCTCCCCGGTGGAGCGCGAACTCGTCGGGCACTGGCTCGCCGAGGGCGGCATCACCCAGGAGTTCGGCACCTCCGCCCCCGTCACCCAACTCGATCTCGATCCCGCCGCGGTCACCGAGCGCCTGGTCGGGCGCAGCGACGATCCGCTCGTGGTGCCGGTGCGGGTGCTGTGGCTGCCGCCGGAGCGAGACGGCGTGCGGCGCACCACCTTCAGCGATCTGATCACCCTCTCGAATCCGCGCAAACCGCATCGGCTCATGCAGCGCCGGCTGCTCAGCAAGGCCCCCGACCGGCACCTGGTGCTGACCGGGCAGCCCGCCCGGCTCAGCGAGCTGCGCGCCAACAATCCCGGATCCGCCACGGTCCCGGACGCTTTCGGGCGCGCCATCGTGCGCGCGGGCATCGTGGCCCTGGAACGCGCCGAGCGCGCCGTCATCGGCGACCGATACAAGGTGCCGCGGCTGGTGGTCGAGGAGATCCTCGACTCGCCGGAGTTCCTGCGGCGGCTCGACGGCATCGCCGAGGAGGCCGGGCTGCCCCAGCGCGAGGTGTACCGTCGCGCCGAGAAGGGCCTGCGCGAACTCGTCGCCGCCCAGTCCCGCCTGGTGTCGGACCTGTTCACCCAGGCCATGCGCCCCGTGCACGCCTCCACCTGGAAGGTCGACTCCGACGAGACCGGGCTGGACCGGCTGCGCACCCTGAACCGGCGCTACCCGCTGGTCTTCCTGCCCTCCCACCGCTCCTACGTGGACGCCTTCGTGCTCGGGGACATCCTGGCGCGCAACGACTTTCCGCCCAACCACGTGGTGGGCGGGGCCAACCTGAAGTTCTGGCCCATCGGCCCCATCGCGCGCCGCACCGGAACCGTGTTCATCCGCCGCAGTTTCGGCGACGACGAGGTGTACAAGGCCGTCGTCGAGGAGTACTTCGCCTACCTGCTGGCCAAGCGCTTCAACCTGGAGTGGTACTTCGAGGGCGGCCGCACCCGCACCGGCAAGCTCCGCCCGCCCCGCTACGGGCTGCTGAATTACCTTGCGGCGGCGCTGCGTTCGAAGCGCATCGACGACGTCATGCTGGTGCCGGTCTCCATCACCTACGAGCGGCTCAACGAGATCGGGGCCATCGCCGACGAGCAGACCGGCGGCAGCAAACAGGCCGAGGGCCTGGCCTGGCTGGCCCGCTACGTGCGCAATCAGCAGCACTCCGCCGGGCACGTGTACGTCCGCTTCGGGACACCGCTCTCGGCGCGGGAACGACTGGCCGTGCACGGGGATCCGCTGGCGCCGCACCCGAATCCGGCTCCCGAGGAACTGGTCGAACTCGAACACAAGGCGGTGCAGCGGCTGGCCTTCGAGGTCGCGGTCGGCATCAACGACGTCACGCCGGTGACCGTCAACGCCCTCACCACCCTGGTGCTGCTGGGCGTGCACGAGCGCGCCCTCACCCGCAATGAACTGCGCGCCGCCATCGCGCCGGTGATCGGCTATCTCGAGCACCGCGACCTGCCCCGCGGCGAACTGGCCACGCTGCGTGACGATCACGGGCTCGCGGTGGTGCTCGAACAGCTCGCCTTCGCCAAGGTGGTGACCGTCTACCGGGGCGGGCTGGAACCGGTGTACGCCATCAATGCCGGGGCGCACCTCGAAGCCGCGTTCTACCGCAACAGCGCCGTGCACTGGTTCGTCAATCGCGCCATCCTCGAACTGGCCGTGCTCACCGCCGTCGAAGCGCAGGAGGGCGATCAGCTGCGCGTCGGCTGGGAGGCCGCCTACCGGCTGCGGGATCTGCTCAAGTTCGAGTTCTTCTTCCCCGAGCGCGCCGAGTTCACCAGTCAGCTCACCGCTGAGATGCTGCTGGTGGATCCCGAATGGCACCGCCGCACCGCCGCGGGCACCGTCGGGACCGACATCCTGGCGCGGCTGGCCGATTCCGGCTTCATGATGGCGCATCGCGTGCTGCGCTCCTTCTTCGACGCGCAACTCGTGGTGGCCGAGCGGCTGGCCGCCCGCGACCCGGTGCTCGAGGTCGACCGGAAGGCGTTCGTGGACGAATGCCTGCACGTCGGCAAGCAGATGCTGCTGCAGCAGCGCCTGCACAGCCCCGAATCGGTGTCCTCCGAATTGTTCGGCAGCGCACTCAAACTCGCCGACAACCACGGTCTGCTCGCCACCACCGAGGATCCCGCCGAACTGGCCGCGCGCCGCGTCCGCTTCGCCGGTGAGCTGCGCGCCATCGGCGCCCGCATCTCCCGCGCCGCCACCCTCGACCCCTCCAACCGGCTGGAAGCGCTGTGACGCACCGGGTCCGGGGACTCGCGGCGGGCAGGCCCGGCTTGCCGCTGCGTCCCAGCCTGCCGTTGCGGCCCGGCGTCGGCGTCACCCAACGACCGGTCGGCGCAATGGATCTCGCCACCGCCCTGGAGGCCGTGCGCACCGGACCGCAGGGGCCGCACATCGCCGCCGTCTTCGATTTCGGCGGCACCGTGGTGCACGGCTTCAATCCCCCGCCCCTGGCCCGCCGCCTGGTGCGGCGCAGCAGCACCCAGGGCGCGCTCACCGCGAGCCTGCTGGGCAGCATTCGCGGCGCCCGCAGCGAGGGCGAATACGAGCGGTTCCTGCAGAACGCCATGTACAGCTGGGCGGGCGTGCCCGAGGCCGATCTCGAGCGGCTCGGCCGGGAGATCTTCGCGCACAGCGTGTACGGGCACATCTACCCCGAGGCGTGGCGGCTGGTCCGCGAGCACGAGGCCGCCGGGCACACCCTGGTGCTGGTCAGCTCCGTCACCTGCTACCAGGTGCGGCCGGTGGCCGACGAACTCGGGATTCCGAACGTGCTGTGCACCGCCATGGCCGTGCAGGACGGTGTGCTGACCGGGCACGTGGAGGGAAAACCGCTGTGGCGCAACGGCAAGGCCGACGCCGTCCGCCGCTTCGCCATCGCGCACGACCTCGATCTGACGCAGAGCTGGGCCTACGCCGACAGCGCCGCCGACCTGCCGCTGCTGCAGACCGCCGGACACCCGGTGGCGGTGAACCCGGACCCGCGTGTGGTGCTGGAAGCGGCCGAAAAGGATTGGCCGGTCCTGCATTTCCGGCCCCGGCAGTCTCCCAAGGCTACCGATTACGCCCGCACCCTGGCCGGATTCACCGGCCTGCTGGGCGGCGCGCTGGTCGGCATCGCCGCCAAGGCGCACACGAAACAGCGCCGCCAGATGGCGGATTCGATGATGACCTACGCCGCGGACTCGACCCTGCGCGGCACCGGGGTGAAGGTCCGCGTGGTCGGGGCCGAGCACACCCGCGCCCCGCGCCCGGCGGTCTTCATCTTCAACCACCAGAGCCAGTTCGACATCGTGGTGCTGGCCGAGGTGCTGGGCACCGGATTCACCGGCATCGCCAAGCGGGAGATCACCAAGAATCCGGTTTTCGGTCCCCTCATGCGATTCGTGGAGGTGACCTTCATCGATCGCGGGAACACGGTGGCCGCCAAGGCCGCTCTGGAGCCGGTGGTCGAAACCCTGCGCGGCGGACTGTCGGTGGTGATCGCCCCCGAGGGCACCCGCTCACTCACCCCGCGGGTCGGCTCCTTCAAGAAGGGCGCGTTCCACATCGCCATCCAGGCCGGGGTCCCGATCATTCCGGTGGTGATCCGCAATGCGGGCGAAATCGCCTGGCGCAATTCGGCGATCGTGCGCAAGGGCGTGGTGGACGTGGCGGTGCTACCGCCGATCGACGTCAGCGGCTGGGACCCGGCCGATATGGATGCCGAAGTGGAGGGTGTCCGTCAGCTGTTCGTGGACACCCTGCTCCACTGGCCGAAAGATTGATCAGACAGCGCGACCGAAGAGCAGCTTCCACGGCATGGCCGCGGACTCCAGCTGCACCTTCAGGCTCATCTTGGAGGCGCCCAGGGTGCGCTCCTCGAAGCGGATCGGCACCTCGGCGATGGTGATGCCCTTCTTGACCGTCCGGTAGTTCATCTCCACCTGGAACGAGTAGCCGTTCGACTTGATCGAGGCCACGTCGAT
Source organism: Nocardia sp. JMUB6875 (assembly GCF_041154655.1). Classification (NCBI taxonomy): domain Bacteria; kingdom Bacillati; phylum Actinomycetota; class Actinomycetes; order Mycobacteriales; family Nocardiaceae; genus Nocardia; species Nocardia sp. JMUB6875. The sequence continues at coordinate 2,802 of NZ_BAAFGR010000086.1, read as the reverse complement.
GGCGCGCAGCGTATCCGCCTTCCACGCCTTGAAACCGGCGGTGGCGTCCTTGACGCCCAGGCGCAGAATCGTGTTCACGTAGAAGTTGGCCCAGGCCGAGAGCGCCTTGCGGTACCACTTCCACTCCGCGGCGGTGGAACCGCCGGGGACATAACGGGATCCGAGCACGACGCCGGCGTCGGTGGTCTCCAGCTTGTCCAGCATGGCCGGGATGACCTCGGCCGGATGCGACAGGTCGGCGTCCATCTGGATGACGACGTCCGCGCCCTCGTCCAGCGCCTTGGTGATGCCCGCGATGTACGCGCGGCCCAGGCCGTCCTTCTCCGTACGGTGCAGCACGCTCACCACGTTCGGCAGGTCGGCGGCCAGCTTGTCGGCCACCTCACCGGTGCCGTCGGGCGAATTGTCGTCCACCACCAGCACGTGCAGGTCGGCCACCGGTAGCGCGGTCAGCCGCTCCACCGCCACCGGCAGGTTCTCCCGCTCGTTGTAGGTCGGCACCACCACGGTGACCTTCAAGGTTTACCCTCCCGCTTGGTCGTTTTCTGGCACCCGAAACCGTACCTGGTCCACCTGAGCGCCTCGTGAGCGCACCGAGCAGGCGCGCTCACCCCCATCACCCAGGCATCAGGAGTCTTCTTCGTCCGAACGCCTATTTCGTTCCCGCACAATATCCAACGCCCGCTCGGCTGTCGCCTTGTCGGGGTAGGGCCCCATGCGCTCGGCGAACCAATGCTGCTTGCCCTGCTCGGCCCGATGATGCTTGAGGCAGTAGTACCACTGATCGTCAGCCATGAATCCAGCATGGCACCAAGATCAGAAGGAGCGTCCCGGAAACACGCGAAGAACCCCGGAATGCCGAAAGACCCCGTCCGATGGACGGGGTCTCCCGAACTGGTGGCCAAGGCCGGGATCGAACCGGCGACCTTCCGCTTTTCAGGCGGACGCTCGTACCAACTGAGCTACCTGGCCGAAAGGCACCCATTCGAATGCCAAGCGTTGTTACTGCGACCCTGACGGGACTCGAACCCGCGACCTCCGCCGTGACAGGGCGGCGCGCTAACCAACTGCGCCACAGGGCCTTGCTACTTGCTCCTACAACGATGTTTCCATCGTTGTACCCCCTACGGGATTCGAACCCGCGCTACCGCCTTGAAAGGGCGGCGTCCTAGGCCGCTAGACGAAGGGGGCCCGCCGGATTTCTCCGGACCGTTTGCTCAACGGCTTCCGTTGGGAGCGGAGATAGCTTATGACAGGCTCCGCGTGATTCCCAAATCAGCTGGTCAGAGTCCCAAGTTGAGATCTTCGAGCTTTGCGGACACCCGCCAGCCGGTGCGCCGGAACTCCTCGGACCACTCCGGTGTCGCGGTGGCTTCCACGATCACCTCGAGCGCCTCGGCGAACCGGGCCCGCAGATCCACCGGACCCGCCAGCACATCGGCGATATAACGCTGACCCGCCAGCGCCGCCGCCAGGGTGCGGGTGAAGCGGTCCGGGTCGGAGTCCGAACGCAATTGCTTGTGCTCGACGGCCCGCACCGCGAGCTGCCGGATGGCGCGCCCGAGTATGCGGCCCCCGCCGGCCTGGATGTCGCGATAGAACTCCGGCTCGATGATGAGCCGGAACTCGGCCTGGATGATGATGTCGTTCTCCAGCCGCAGCGCGATCTCGTCGGTCATGCCGTGCAGCACGTCGAGCGGGCCGAGATCGCTTCTGGCGAGCCATCTTTCGGTCGATACCCGATAGCGGTCGACCGCCGCCTCCAATACCGCGCGCGCCAAGTCCTCCTTGGAGTCGAAGTGAAAGTACATGGCCCCCTTGGTCGCCCGGGAGCCTTCCAATATGCGGTTGAGCGATGCAGCGGCATAGCCGCTCTTCCCGAACTCAACGGCGGCGGACCTGATGATCGCCGCGCGTGTCCGGCGGGCCCGCTCTTGCTGCCGTGCCATGCTCGAAACGCCTCCGAAGCTAGCTAACCGTCGCCGACCGGTTCCCCGGCCTCGACGCAAAGTTACGTGTCTTTCAAATACTTCAAAGCGGGCTTCTGCCCGAATTACCAAACTTTTGGTACGAAAAAGCGCGAAAAACTTGAAACACACCAACTGGTATAGTTTTTCCCGCACGGGTGCACCGCAGGGGGTGCGCACCCGTGCGATCGTCGTCTCGGTCCGCCTCCCCGCAGCTTCATGTGTCGGAGCCGCGATCGGCCTGACCGGTCGCGACACGTTCGGGCACATCAACGATAAGCCGAATCCCGTGCCGCCGGGGCAATCCCGGTTCTTCGGGAATTCACCAGTCGGTCACCGTACCCGGAAAGCGCACCCAGCGTGAGGTGTACCGGAAAGTCAGTTAGCCAGCACACCCCCTTTCGAAAACCGCAATTTCCCAGCAATCGTATGGACGATTGGTCCGAATCGACGAATTCGCCCATATCCCATCGATGTTCGGCAGACCGATCACCGCGGCGCGCGTTGTCCCCACCGACCCCGCATCGCCGCCCGGCCGCCGCGCCCGCCCCGCGCGCCGACCTCGATCGCCCTCGCGATCTACCCCAATTAGCTTGCCACACATCACCATTGGATGATATTCACACTCCCCGGCCACCAAACAAATTGAGTGGCAAGGCGATTGCCGGACCCCTCGGCCCCGGAAATCAGCGACCGCTCACGGGCATGACGGCGCCACACCACCACCGCACCCCGCCCACACTCCGCGCCGACCCCTGCCGTCCCCCGGGTCCACCTGCTCGCGGTGCCGCACCGACCGGTCCGCACCCTCACAGCGCCACATCGTCCCCCCAAC
>NZ_BAAFGR010000085.1:0-32325 GCF_041154655.1 Nocardia sp. JMUB6875 | reverse complement strand
AGCCTTACCCGCCGCGTCCAACCCCACCCCACCGACACCAACGCCCCTCAAGATCAGGGAGCTCTCACGCCGGAATTTAGTCCGATTCCCCTGCGTGAGAGCTCCTTGATCTTGAAACGAGCTGGGCCGCAACCGGGGGTGGTTGCGGCCCAGGCGGGGTGGGAGGTCAGGCGTTGGCGGCTGACTTTTCCTTTTCGCGCTGGAGTTCCAGGGCGATGTCGATGAGTTGGTCTTCCTGGCCGCCGACGAGTTTGCGCTGGCCTGCGCGGACGAGCATTTCGGCTGCGGAGACGCCGTAGCGTTCGGCCTGGCGTTCGGCGTGACGCAGGAAGGAGGAGTAGACGCCTGCGTAGCCCATCATGAGGGCCTGGCGGTCGAGGAGGCATTCGCTCGGCATGGCCGGGCGGACAACGTCTTCCGCTGCGTCGGTGACGGCGAAGAAGTCGACGCCGGTCTTGATGCCGAGCTTGTCGCAGACGCCGATGAAGGCCTCGACGGGGAGGTTGCCGGCGCCGGCGCCGAAACGGCGGGCGCTGCCGTCGATCTGGGTCGCGCCGGCGCGCACCGCGTAGACCGAGTTGGCGACGGCGAGGCCCAGGTTCTCGTGGCCGTGGAAGCCGACCTGGGCGTCGTTGCCGAGTTCGGCGACGAGGGCGGAGACGCGGTCCGTAACCTGGTCCAGGACAAGGGCGCCGGCGGAGTCGACGACGTAGACGCACTGGCAGCCCGCGTCGGCCATGATGCGGGCCTGCTTGGCCAGGTTCTCCGGGGTGGTGGAGTGGGCCATCATCAGGAAGCCGACGGTCTCGAGGCCGAGGTCGCGGGCCATGTTGAAGTGCTGGATGGAGACGTCGGCCTCGGTGCAGTGGGTGGCGATGCGGCAGATGGACGCGCCGTTGTCCTGCGAGATCTTGATGTCTTCCTTGACGCCGACGCCCGGCAGCATGAGGAAGGCGATCTTGGCCTGCTTGGCGGTCTCCGCGGCGGCCTTGATCAGTTCCTGCTCAGGGGTTTTCGAGAAACCGTAGTTGAACGAGGAACCGCCGAGACCGTCACCGTGGGTGACCTCGAGGACCGGAACCCCGGCCGCGTCCAGAGCACCGACGATGTCGCGCACTTCCTGCACGGTGAACTGGTGCCGCTTGTGGTGCGAACCGTCGCGCAGGCTGGTGTCGGTGACCCGGACGTCCAGGTCCGCCGAGAACGGCTTCAGAATGTTCGAATTGCTCACTGTCGGAACTCCTTACACCCGAGCCGAGAGGATCTGGTCGGCCAGCACATTGCCCACCTGGGTGGCGGCCGCGGTCATGATGTCGAGGTTGCCGGAGTACGGCGGCAGGAAGTCGCCAGCACCCTCGACCTCGACGAAGATCGAAACCTTCGCCATGCCACCGGAAACCAGCGACGGCTCGTCGAACTGCGGCTCGTTGAGCAGTCGGTAGCCGGGCACGTATTCCTGGATGGCCTTCTCCATGCGATGCACCGACTCGGTGATGGCGTCGCGGTCGGCGTCTTCCGGAATCGCGCAGAAGATGGTGTCGCGCATGATCATCGGCGGCTCGGCCGGGTTCAGGATGATGATCGCCTTACCGCGCTTGGCGCCGCCGATGGTCTCGACACCGGCGGAGGTGGTCTTGGTGAACTCGTCGATGTTCGCGCGGGTACCGGGACCGGCCGACACGGACGACACCGACGCCACGATCTCGGCGTACTCCACCGGCACCACGCGGGAAACCGCGTGCACCATCGGAATCGTCGCCTGCCCACCGCAGGTGATCATGTTGACGTTCAGCTCGTCACGCAGCGTGTCCAGGTTGACCGGTGGAATCACGGCGGGGCCGACGGCGGCGGGGGTGAGGTCGATGGCACGGATGCCCGCCTCGGCGTACTTGGGCGCGTAGGCCCGGTGCACGTACGCGGACGTCGCCTCGAACAGCAGGTCCGGCTTCTCCGGCAGTGCCAGCAGCCAGTCCGCGCCCTCGGCGGAGGTCTCCAGGCCCAGGCCGCGGGCGCGCTTGAGGCCCTCGGAATCCGGGTCGATGCCGATCATCCAGCGCGGCTCGATCTTCTCCGAACGCAGCAGCTTGTAGAGCAGATCGGTGCTGATATTGCCGGACCCGACGATCGCGGCGGTGACTTTGCTTGCAGTCACGGCTTTCTCCTACTCGGTGAGGTCAGTGTCTGTGTGACGCAGCCCGTTTGATTCAGGCTTACGCGAAACCCAGGTGGACGGAACCGAGTCCGGCGAACTCGGCGATGAACTCGTCGCCCGGACGGGCGTCGATGGCGCGGGTGCAGGAGCCGGGCAGCACGATGTCGCCCGCCTTCAACCGCACCCCGAACGAGGCGACCTTGCGCGCGAGCCACGCCACCGCGATGGTCGGATCGCCCAGCACGGCATCGGAGCGGCCCTCGGCGATGACCTCGCCATTGCGGGTCAGCACGGCGTCAATGTTCTTGATGTCCAACTGATCCGGCGAGACGCGCTGCTTGCCGAGCACGTATCCGGCGGAGGACGCGTTGTCGGCGATGGTGTCGCAGAGCGCGATCTTCCAGTCCTTGATGCGGGTGTCGATGAGCTCGATGGAGGGCGCGTAGGCGACGGTGGCCTTGCGGACGTCCTCTTCGGTGCAGTCCGCGCCGGGCAGGTCCGCGCCCAGGATGAAGCCGACCTCGACCTCGACGCGCGGGTACAGATACTTGGACGTGTCGACCGGAACGTCTTCGAAGACTTCCATTTCCGCGAGCAGGTGCCCGTAGTCCGGCTCGTCCACACCCATCATCTGCTGCATGGCCTTGGACGACAGGCCCACCTTGTGGCCCACCACCTTCGCGCCGCCGTCGAAACGCTGCCGCATATTGATGAGCTGGATCTCGTAGGCGTCGACCACGTCGATCTCGGGATACCGCACGGCCAGCGGATCGATCGGGACCCGGGTCCGCTCGGCCGCAGCGAGCTCGTCGGCCAGTTCCTTGCGTAGCGCGTCGGTCAGCACGCTGTATTCCTTCCATCGGGGGTACCGGCCGGTGGCCAATCAGTAACGAGACTAGAAACTGAAACGAGTTTTTGTGAAGAACGTCGCTTCAGCAGTCCCATCTGCCAGACCAACATAGACCAAACCAGGATTGATTCTATAACGTGTTCTACATGACTGATCGGGATTACGACGTGGTGGTGGTCGGCAGCGGTGCCGCCGGTATGTCCGCCGCCCTCACCGCTGCGCACCACGGTCTGCGCACGGTGCTCATCGAAAAGGCCGCTCATTACGGCGGTTCTACCGCGCGATCGGGCGGTGGCGTCTGGATTCCCGGAAACAAGGTGCTGAAGGCCGCGGGCAAGGGCAACGACCTCGACGAGGCGCGGACCTACCTCTACAGCATCATCGGCGACGTGGTGCCCAAGGAGAAGATCGATACCTACATCGATCGCGGCGCGGAAGCCTTCGACTACGTGCTCGACCACTCCGCCCTGAAGATGACCTGGGTGCCCGGCTACTCCGACTACTACCCGGAGGCACCGGGCGGCAAGGCGGACGGCCGCAGCTGCGAGCCCAAGCCGTTCAACCTCAAGGTCCTGGGCGAGGAGCGCTTCAAGCTGGAGCCCGCCTACAGCAAGGCTCCGCTGAACGTGGTCGTCATGCAGGCGGACTACAAGAAGCTCAACCTGATCCGCCGCCACCCGAGCGGCATCGCGCGCGTGCTGCGCGTCGGCACCCGCTGGGCGTGGGGCAAGGTCACCGGCAAGGCGCTGGTCGGCATGGGCCAGGCCATCATCGCGGGTCTGCGCAAGGGCCTGCTGGACGCGAATGTGCCGGTGCTGCTGAACACTCCGCTCACCGGACTGGTGATCGAGAACGGTGTGGTCACCGGTGTCGACGCCGAGCAGAACGGTGAGGCCGTGCGGTTCAACGCCAAGTACGGCGTGATCCTGGCCAGCGGCGGCTTCGAGCACAACGCCGATATGCGGCACAAGTACCAGCGCGAGCCCATCACCACCGAGTGGACCACCGGCGCGGCCGCCAATACCGGCGACGGCATCCGGGCGGGCATCGAGGCCGGTGCGGACATCGCGTTCATGGACGACGCCTGGTGGGGGCCGACCACCTTCCGCGGTGAAGGCAAGCCCTGGTTCTGCCTCGCGGAGCGAAACCTGCCCGGCTCCATCATGATCAATACGCAAGGGCAGCGATTCGGTAATGAGTCCGCTCCTTACGTCGAGGCCGTGCACACCATGTACGGCGGCGAATACGGGCAGGGTGAGGGTCCGGGCGAGAACGTGCCGTGCTGGCTGGTGTTCGACCACCGCTACCGGTCCCGCTACATCTTCGCCGGATTGCAGCCTGGCCAGCGGATTCCGTCCCGCTGGATGGAAAACGACCTGATCGTCGTCGCCCCGACGGTAGCCGAGCTGGCCGAGAAGATCGGGGTTCCCGCGGACCAGCTGAGCGCCACCATCGAGCGCTTCAACGGCTTCGTCGAGTCCGGCAAGGACCTCGACTTCAACCGCGGCGACAGCGCCTACGACCGCTACTACGGCGACCCGACCATCAAGCCGAACCCGTGCTTGAACAAGCTCGAGGTCGGGCCGTTCTACGCGGTGAAGATGGTCCCCGGCGACCTCGGCACCAAGGGCGGTCTGGTCACCGACAACGACGCGCGCGTGCTGCGCGAGGACGGGACCGTCATCGAGGGCCTGTACGCGGCGGGCAACACCTCCTCGCCGGTCATGGGCCACACCTACGCCGGCCCCGGCGCGACCATCGGCCCCGCGATCACCTTCGGCTACCTGGCCGCGCTGGATGTCGCCGCCAAGAAGAAGAACGGCGCACCCGTCGTCGAGAAGGCGTCCTGAACCGTCCCAACCCGGTTCAGGATCGGGTTGGGCGCGAGTCGGGTCACGTCGAGTCCGCGCCCAACCCTCCCGCATCGCCTCGCCGTACCGCTCTATCCCGGCGGGGCGTGGGAAAGCACAACTGAACGCCCGGACCGCCACCGCCGAACGCTCTTCCGGGTGGCGGGACCGGGAGCAGACTTTCGAGCGCCGCCCGACGCTCCCATCCGCGGAGCCGCACGACCCGCTCAGCGGAGCGGGGGCTTGCGGGGAGACGAACCGCGCCGGACCATCGGACGCGAGTGACGAGGAGAACCTTTCATGCCCATCGATTTGAGTGTCGCGCTCGGCGCGCAGATCCCCGCGCGCGAATTCAGCTGGTCCGCCAGCGATGTGCAGACCTACAACCTGGCGCTGGGCGCGGGCAACCGCTGGACCGACGCGGCCGAGCTGCGCTACGTCGACGACCGCGACCCCGCCGTGCTGCCGTCCTTCGCGACCGTCGCGCCGTCCTTCCACGAGACCGAGCCGCCCAAGGTGAAGTTCGACGGCATCGACATCGACCTGGCCAAGGTCGTGCACGGCAGCCAGGAGATCATCGTGCACCGCCCGATTCCCGCCTCGGGCAAGGGCAGCATCTCGGGCCGCATCACCGACATCTGGGACAAGGGCTCCAATGCCGTCGTCTGGCGCGAGGACACCGCCGTCGGCTCCGACGGCGAAGTCCTCTGGACCGCCCGCTCCTCCATCTTCGCCAAGGGCGAGGGCGGCTTCGGCGGCGAGCGCGGCCCCAGCGCCAAGACCGAACTCCCCGACCGCGCACCGGATTTCGAGGTCCTCACCCCCACCCTGCCCCAGCAGGCCCTCCTCTATCGCATGTGCGGCGACCGCAACCCCCTGCACTCGGACCCCGAATTCGCCCGCAACGCCGGCTTCCCCAACCCGATCCTGCACGGCCTGTGCACCTACGGCCTGGTGCTGAAGACCGCCACGGACACGGTCCTGGCCTCGGATGTCTCCCGCGTCAAGGGTTTCCGCGCCCGCTTCGCGGGTGTCATGTACCCCGGCGAAACCCTCCGCTCCCGAATCTGGCAGCAGAACGGCGAACTCACCATCGCGGTCACCGTCGTCGACCGCGACGACGCCCCCGTCCTCGCCGACGTGGTCCTGACCCACTCGTAAACACCCGAGCTTCAAGATCAGGGAGCTCTCACGCCGGTGAATCGGACAGATTTCCGGCGTGAGGGCTCCCTGATCTTGTTTCAGGAGGCATGGGGGAGGGAGGACGGGAGGGCGGCGTAGTGGAGGGCGGCTACCAGGTCTTCGCGGGTCAGGCCGGGGCAGTCGGTGAGGAGTTCGGTGGGGGTTACGCCGCTGTGGAGGAGGTCTATCAGGAGGGAGACGGGGTAGGTGGTGCCTTGGATTATGGGGGCGCCGTTGCAGATCGATGGGTCGATGGTGATGCGGTGGAGGAAGGCCATGGAGTGAAGGCTAGGGGCGGGATGTAATCGAACTCTGAGGTTGGGATTGCGCAGGTCTGTGGGGTGGAGGACTGGGCGGTCGGGCTTGTGGCAGAGTCGGGGGCATGGACGAGGTGGTGATGTACGGGGCCGATTGGTGTGGGGATTGTCGGCGGGCGAAGGTGTGGTTTCGGGAGAACGGGGTGGCGTTCACCGAGATCAATGTGGAGGACGATGAGGACGCGCGGGAGCGGGCCATCGAGATCGCGGGTGGGCGGAAGAACATTCCGGTGATCGTGCTGCCGAACGGGGACGTGCTCATCGAACCCACCAATGCCGACCTCGCCGCTGCGCTGAAGGGCTGAAAGCTACACGCGGACCGAGACCCGGCCGCGGTTCTCCCGCGCGAACTGGCCCGGCGACTGCCCCTTCCACCCCCGGAAGGCGGAGGTGAACGCCGAGACGCTGGCGTAGCCGAGGCGGATCGCGGCCTGTTCCACCGTCATTCCGGCCACCAGGAGTTCCTCGGCCAGCAGACCGACTGTCTCCGTGGAGAGTTCGCGGAAGGTGGTGCCCTCGTCGGCGAGGCGGCGGCGCAGGGTGCGGACACTGACATCCAATTCGGCGGCTATGTGTGATTGGTCCGCTATGCCGCCGCGGGAGATGAGGAGCTGGCGGACCTGGCCGCTGATGCCCTGGCGGCGCTTGCGGCGCTGCATGAGTTCGGCGCACTGCTGTTCGTAGAAGCGCGCGGTGGCCGTATTCGCCTGGGGCAGTTGCAAATGCTGAATACTGGACGGTCCGGTGACGACCGAGCGGGGCGCGTTGAAGACCACCTCCTCGACACCGAGCATGGCGCCGAACATCTCGTAGACCGGATGCGGCGGGAACGCCACAGCGACCCGGGTGATGGGCGGGCGCATGGGCATGACGTCCTGCTGGATGGTCCAGATGGCGGCCACATCCCGCTCCACCGCGAAGCGCCGCACCTCGCGCGGCACGCCGCTGTCGTCGCGCACGATGGAGACGTCGTCGCCGGTGATGACCAGATGGTGGCGGGCCACGGTGAAGGACAGATCCGCGTAGCGCAGCGCCAGATCCACGGCGTCGCGCACGGTGGGACAGCTCATGAGTGCGAAGCCGAGCACCCCGAGACTCGGTGGGTGACACAGCAATCCGGCCATAAGCCCCATACCGGGCTCATCCCCGACTCCGGCCACGACATTGCGCATCAGGGCCAGCTCCTGCGAGAGCGTGATCTCGGCCGTGGAGTCCATCAGATCCCGATCACGAATCCCGGTGTGGCGCAAGAGATCGGGCGTGGCGAGGCCGCGTGCCACCGCGAACTCGACAAGAAGCGCCGCACTGGTGATGGAGCGCAGTTGACCCTGACCGTCCGTCACACCGAAATGGTCGCAAACTTTCAGCGTGCCAGGGGGCGGAACGAGCGGGGAAGTTGCTGAAAGCGGCCGAAATTCGTTTGTTTCTGACCCAGGACGCGCTGGAGGCGTAACGTCTTCAGACATACGGTGAATATCTAGCTAACCAACTGAATAACTAGCTGACTACAACCGATAGACATGGAGAAGGTGAGCCAATGGCCGCCTGGCAAGTGTTCACGGCCACTCTCGCAGCGCTCGTGATCATGACGATTGCCTTTATGAGCCTGCACCACCCCCAACAAGATCCGGACCGGCTCTCCGTAGATCGGATCCGGGAACGAATCAACAACGAGCACAGCACATTAGCGCTGGCAACCGGCGATCCATCCGCCTGGTCGCACCTCGCGCCGGACCATCCACTGGATGTCCAGGAAGCCCATCGCACCATGCAGCAGCACCGCCGCTGCGTGGTCGCCGAATGCGAGCGCAAAGCCGCGGCATTCCGGGCGCTCATCGACGCGGGCCGCATCAAGCCGACCCGCATGCCCCCCGCCCTGCAGTAACCGTCCCACCCACAACACGGCGGCCGCGGGCCGCGCCGAGCCCCGAACCGGCAGCTCAGAGGCCGGACAGGTACTCGGGCGGGACCGCGGCCACCAACCAGACCCCGTTGGTGCTGACCCGGAACACGTGCCCGTCGCGGTGCATGGCCGCGGCATCCACGGTCAGCACCACGGGCTTCCCTCGCCGCGACCCCACCTTGACGGCGGTCTCCGTATCCGCCGACAGGTGGACGTCGTGCCGGCGCATGGGCTTCAGGCCCTCCGCGTAGATTCCGGGCAGTGCCACGCCGACGGTGCCGTGGTACAGCAGATCGGGCGGTGTACTCGCCCGGTACTCCAGGTCGACGACGACGCTGTGTCCCTGACTCGCGCGGATCCGGGTGCCCGTGGCATCGAATTCGAAGCGGCGCTTGTTGTTCCGCGCCACTACCTCGTCGAGTTCGGGCCGGGTGAGGGTGCGGCCGTGCCGGGCCAGGGCCGACAGGAGCTCCGAAACCTCCACCCATCCGGCGGAGTCCAGCACGAGGCCGATCTCCCCCGGCGCGTGGCGCAGATGCCTCGACAATCGCTTCGAGGTCTTGACCAACTGTTTCTCTTCCATGCGCGAGTAGACCACTCCCGCAGCCGGATTCGAAGCGATTTTCGGCTCGGCCGTGGGCGAACCGGACTCAGCCGCGCGCCCGGTCGTCCACCAGACCCCGAACCAGCAAGGCGTACAACACGATCACGGTGAACGGCGCGAGGATCGGCACCCACGACAGCCCGGCGGGCATGACGGTGGCGGCTCCGGCCGCGACGGTGAACACCAGCGCGCCCGCCACGGACGGCACCGTGGTCGGCACCACCCCGACCGGAGCCGACACCGTGGCCGTATTCAGCAGATAGGTGGTCACCACCAGTCCGATGCCGCCCGCCACCACGGCGCCGGTCCCGATCCAGGCCACCACCCCCATGGCCGCGAGCGCGGCCAATACGGCGCAAACCCGCCATCGCCAGCCCGCGACGGCCAGTCCGGCCACGGGAATCGCGGCCCAGGGCAGCACGATGGCCACCGCGACCGCGAGCAGCAGGCCGGACAGGACGGCCAGGAATCTGGTCATGCGCGCACCTCCATCCCCGCTCCCCGCCTCATCGCCGGACCCGTACCGTGCGGCGGTGTTCGGGCAGCAGGCGCATGACCTGGTCGAGGCGGGCGTCCTCGGGCCAGGACACGATGTCCACGCCGACGGTGCCCATATCGCGGTACATCGAACTGCGTTCGAGCTGCCACATGCGGGCCAGCGTGGGGTCCAGATCCGGGCCGAAGGGCGTGCCGCGCAGCACGTCGATCACCACCACGACGTGCCCGCGTTTGCGGAGATCGATGAGCGCCAGGGCGAATTGGGTGTCGAGCAGGGTCGAGAACGCCACGATCACGGCGCCGATCGGTACGGCGGCATGCGGTGCGAGCGTGCCCTGCATGACGAGATGCTCGTCGCCGACATCGAGGACGGTGTCCACGATCCGATAGAACTGCCTGCGGCCGATATCGGGTCGCAGCCAGCGCGGGGAGCGGCCGAGGCAGACCACGGCGGTGCGATCACCGGCCTGCAGCGCGGACTGGGCGACCTGCGCCGCACCGCGCACCGACAATTCCAGCGAGTCGGACGCGGGCCCGGGCGCCTGCAGCGAAGTATCCACCAGCACAACGACATCCGCGGCACGGTTGGTGAAGCGCTCGGTCACGAACAGCTGTCCGCGCCGCGCGCTGACCGGCCAGTTCACCGTCCGCAGCTGATCGCCGGGCGTGTAGGCGCGAATATCGGCGTACTCCACGCCGGGTCCGTGCCGCCGCGTCAGGTGCGTACCCATGCGCTCGGGTAGTTCGGTGCGCGGCAACCGCATTCGCTGCGGGTCGGTGATCGGATAGACGTACACCTCTCCCGCGGGCAGCCGCACCGAGGCGACAGCCAGCCCGGCCGGGCTCAGCGCGGTCACCCGCATGGGTACCGGGTAACGCCCCCAGCGCGGCGCGGACAACGCCAGCCGCAGCCCCGCGGGCGCGGCGCCGGAGTCCACCGTCTCCTCGACGTGAACCTCCATGCTGCGCAAGGGTTCCGGATGCAGTCGCAGCAGCGCGTGCCCGCTCTCCACGAAGGCCGCGGCGGCCAGCACCACCTCCTCGGTCTCGAAGCAGCGCAGCACCCCCGCGCCGTCCACCTGAATCCTGGTGCGCGACTGCTGCAATGGCGCGGTCGCCAGCACCCCGATCAGGGGCGCGGCGAACACCACCAGCTGCCATTTGCCGAGCACCAGCGCCAGCACCAGCGCCGGGGCGGACACCGCCGCCAGCATGAATACCAAAGGCGCTGGCCGCCAGCGCAATTCGGCCTCGACCGTGGCGCTCGTATCGCGATGCTTCACGGCCGCTCCGCCCCGGTCGCGCTCATCCGGGCAGGTCTGTCACGCATGCGGACCTCACGACGTGGTGGCGCGGGGCACCGGGAGGCGGCGCAGCAGTTCGGCAATGACGTCCTCGCCGCGGATGCGCCGGACCCACATTTCGGGGCGCAATGTGATGCGGTGCGCCATGGCGGGAATGGCGAGCGCCTTGACGTCCTCGGGCACCACGTAGTCGCGGCCGTTGAGAAGTGCTCGGGCCCGGGCCATCTGGACCAGATCGAGTTCCGCGCGGGGGCTCGCGCCGACCTCGACCTGCGGGTGGCCGCGGGTCGCGGAGGCCAGCGAGACCACGTAACCGACCACATCGGGGTGGACGGTCACGAACTCCACCGACTGCCGCATCTCCAGCAGCCCGTCGGCGTCCACCACCTGCGCGATCTGGGCCGGTTGCGCACCGCGTTCCAGGCGGCGGCGGATCATGCTCATCTCGTCGCTCTCCGACAGGTAGCCCAGCCGCAGCTGCATGGCGAACCGGTCGAGCTGCGCCTCGGGCAGCGGATAGGTGCCCTCGTACTCGATCGGATTGTCGGTGGCGAAGACGATGAACGGCTGCGGCAGCGGGAAGGTCTCACCGTCGATCGAGACCTGCCCCTCGGCCATGGCCTCCAGCAGCGCGGCCTGGGTCTTGGGCGGGGTGCGGTTGACCTCGTCGGCCAGCAGCATATTGGTGAACACCGGGCCGCGCCGGAAACTGAAACGGCCCGAATGCATGTCGTAGATGGTGGAGCCGATCAGATCCGCGGGCAACAGGTCCGGGGTGAACTGCACGCGCGTGAAGTTCAGCCCGAGCGCCGCGGCGAACGAGCGCGCGATGAGGGTCTTGCCCAGGCCGGGCAGGTCCTCGATCAGGATGTGGCCACCGGACAGCACCGCGATCATGATCAACTGCAGTTCGTCCCGCTTGCCGACCACGACCCGGCCTACTTCGCGCAGCACGGCGTCCGTGCGCTTGATGGTCACGTCCATCGGTGATGTCATCGCATGTCTCGCATCTCATCTCACATGTTCTGTAGCCGGCGCAGGATCTCGTCCAGGGCGGCGCGCCCGGGTGCGCGATTGACCTGATCGCGCAGCGCCGAGTTGGCCGGATCCACCCAGCGCCACAGTTCGGGGCCGAACTGCAGCTGTCCCGCCACCTCCAGCGCGCGCCGGTTCTTGGCCATCCGGTGCCCGCTGGTCAGCTCGAATTCCTTGGCCAGCAGGGGCCGCAGGTGCCGATCCCAGTCGGCGCGCGAACCCTCGGACCGTTCGGCCAGCATCTGGGCGCGCGCCTGCCAGCGGCGCAGCATCTCGGCCGGGCCATTGTCGATATCGTTGTCGTCCGGATCCGGCGGGGTCAGCCGCCGCGCCCGCTCCACCAGCGACCACACCAGCAGCCCCAGCGCACCGGCCACGGGCACACCGGAGATCGCCAGCAGGGTGTCGCGCTGATTGCCGTACGCGAGCACCTCGAACAGCGCGGCCAACGCCAGCGCTCCCACCACGATCGCGATCCGATTCATCGCCGGTCCCCCGTCCGGTTCCACGGGAGCCATTGCACGACAACTACTTTCATGCCGCCTGCCCCTGCAGATCAGCCAATACGATACGCAGCAGCTGTTCGGCCCGCATCCGCTGCCACTCCAGCATGGAGTGCGGGCTGAAGCGGGCCTCCTCGAACAGCGCCACCAGTTCCCGGGCCGACGCGTCGCGCAGGAAGCCGCGGTCGAAGGCGCGGGCCAGCACCTCGGACGGGGTGTCCGAGGCCAGCGGCGCCACCTCGCGTGCCTGTGCCAGACCGCTTTCCATGGCCACGTAGCAGGCGATGATGGCGGTGCGCGGATCCTGACCCGGCGCGATCATGGCCGCCAGGCCCATCTCCGCCACCTTGGCCAGCGACACCGCCTCGGCGGGCGTCGGCTGCGGCAGCGGGGTGCGCGAGAGCGAGGGCGAGCGATTGGAACTCACCGCCACCACGACCAATCCGGCCATGGCGACCAGCACCAGCACGCCCGCCGCGATGCCGACCAGTAGCAGCGCGGTGCCGGACAGCGGCGGGGAGGAGACCGTATCCGGGGTTCTGGCAACGGTTTCCGTCGGCAGTTCGGTCCCGGTGGGTGCGGCCGTCGGGGCTTGGCCGACCTCGCTCTGCCGTTCCGGCGTCACCAGGTACACCGACACCACCGCGGTGACGATCAGTGCCAGGGCCGCGATGACGATCAGCACCATCAGCCCGATCCGCCGTAATCCCAGTCCGCGCAGGGTGTTCTCGCGGTCGGGTTCGGGCATGGCCAGGGGCAGGCGGTGCTGGCTGTTGATGACTCCGGCGATCAGAATCACCATCGATACCAGCAGCAGCACCGGCATCAATGCCAGTGAGACCGCCGAGGACGGATGCGGCGAGGAGGGGCCGCCGGTTCCCGGGATGTATCCGCGCAGGGCCACGACAGCCAGCATCACGAGCCCGATCAAACCGATCGCGCGCGCAGCCACCTGCCCCACCCCAGTCACGAACACTCCTAAACCAGAGTTCCAGCCGGAAACAGGGCCATAGTTACATGCCAAGCGGTCCGTCAGGACCAAAATCGTGAAGCTGGAATCACATACCCGTATCGCATGAATTACCAGCGCCCCCGGCCCTGTGGGCAAGATCGGGAAAACAGCTCGGGCCGGGGCTGCTGCCCCGGCCCGAGTCATCGGTCTGAAAATCCTTACGCGGTGCGGCGGACGCGGGCCCGCAGGCGGGTCAGCGGAGACGGCTGGGGCAGCGCCCGTGCCGGATCCGCGACGGTATCGCGCACGGCAACAGCGGGATAGCTGGTCCCCGCCGGTGCACCCACCCGCCCGGCGGCCGTGCGCGGCTCCACCAGGCGGCCCAGCGCCCGGAAATCCCAGCCCGCGGCCAGCCACGGCTCCGGATCGAGCGTGTTGCGGGCGTCGATGATGACCCGGCCCCGCGCCACCGTGCGCAGGAAAACCGGGTCCAGCTCCCGGAATTCGCGCCACTCGGTCAAATGCAGCACCACATCCGCCTCGTGCAGCGCGGCGGCCGGAGTGGCCGCGAAGACCAGCTGCGGCGCCACGGCGCGGGCGGGACCCGTTGCGGCGGGATCGAATACGGTCACCTCGGCACCGGCGGCATGCAGCCGCCGCGCCACGTCGAGGGCGGGTGAATCGCGGACGTCGTCCGAGAGCGGCTTGAACGCCGCACCCAGCACGCCGACCCGGCCGCCGGGCCGTCGCCCGCCGCCGAGCAGGGCGAGGGTCTCCTCGACCACCCGCTCCCGTCGCCGCAGATTGATGGCGTCCACATCACGCAGGAACTCCACCGACTCCCCCGCGCCGAGCTCGGTGGCACGAGCGATCAACGCCCGCACGTCCTTCGGCAGACAACCGCCGCCGTAGCCGAGACCCGCGCCGAGGAACTTCCGGCCGATCCGGTCGTCGTGCCCGAGCGCCTCGGCCAGCAGCGTCACGTCCGCACCGGTGCGGTCGCACAGCTCGGCCATGGCGTTGATGAACGAAATCTTGGTCGCCAGAAAGGCATTCGCCGAAACCTTGATCAATTCGGCGGTCGGCAGGTTGGTGATCACCACCGGCGAGCCCGCCGCGATGGGCGTCGAATAGACCTGCCGCAGCGCCCATTCCGCGTCCGGCGTGGTGACGCCGAAGACGAGCCGGTTCGGGTGCAGCGTGTCGTAGACGGCGTGCCCCTCGCGCAGGAACTCCGGATTCCAGGCCAGATCGACCGAGATCCCCTCCGGTGCGAGCTCGGCGATGCGCGCCGTCAGCGCCTCGGCCGTGCCCACCGGCACCGTCGACTTGCCGACGATCAGGCAATTGCGGGTCAGATGCGGCACCAGCCCGTCCAGCGCCGAGTACAGCTGCGACAGATCCGCCGCCCCGTTCACCCCCGGCGGCGTTCCGACACAAAGGAAGTGCACGTCGGCGAATTCGGCCGCCTCGACCAGCGAGGTACCGAAACGTAGTCGCCCGCCGGCCACATGCCCGGCCAGCAGTTCCGGCAGCCCGGGCTCGTGGAAGGGCACCGTGCCCACCGACAGCGCCGCGGCCTTGGCCGGATTGTTGTCCACGCCCAGCACCTCGAAACCGAGTTCGGCCATGCCCGCGGCGTGGGTGGCGCCCAGATAACCGGTGCCGATGACGGAGATACGGAGCATCAGGATGCCTCCTTGGTGGCCGGGATCTCGCCCGGCGCGGAATCTGGTTGCAGCCGTTCCGCGATCACCTCGCGGTAGTGCCGGACGAGCAGGTCGTTGACGGCCGCCCAGGACCGGTCGCGCACGCTGCGCACCGCGGTGGCCGCGGTCTGCTCGCGCAGCGCCGGATCCTCGATCAGGCGGCGCACGAACTCGGTCATGGCCGCGGCATCACCGGGCGGATAGAGGAACCCGGCCCCGGGGGTGATGACGTCGATGGGGCCGCCCGCCTTGGGCGCCACCACCGGCACCCCGGAGGCGAGGGCCTCCTGCGCGGCCTGGCAATAGGTTTCGTGACGGCCGGTGTGCACGAAGACATCCAGCGAGGCGTAGGCCGCGGCCAGTTCCTCACCGTGCAGGACGCCCAGGAACTCCGCGTCCGGCAACAGCTTTCGCAGCCGCTTCTCCTCGGGGCCGCCGCCCACGATGATCAGCTTGAGGTTCGGGAGCGAGCGCAGCTCGGCCAGCAGCTCGAGCTCCTTCTCGGGCGCCAGGCGGCCGATGTAGCCGACCAGGGCTTCGCCATTGGGGGCCAGGCGCTTTCGCAGTTCCTCCGAGCGCCGGAAGGGGCCGAACTGCTGGAGGTCCACGCCGCGCGGCCAGCGGCCCAGTCCGGGGACGCCCATCAGTTCCAGTTGACGCAGGCTGGCGGTGGACGGCGCGAGGGTGCGATCCACCTTCAGGTGAATCCGACGGGTCAGCGCCGTCATGGCGCGGACGCCGCCGGGCAGGTCGTAGCGCAGCGCGAAACCCACCAGATCGGTCTGATAGATGGCGACGGTCGGCACCCCGAGCTCACCCGCCACCTTGGCCGCTTGATAGCCCAGCGTCGCGGGCGAGGCGATGTGCACGACATCCGGTCGGAATTCGCGCATGATCTTGCGCAGTCGCCGCCGGGTTTCCAGGCCGATCCGGAAGTCCCGGTAGAAGGGCAGCCGTGCGCCACGCACCACATGCACGCGGAAACCCGCGTACTTCTCGGGCCCGGTCGGCGCGACCAGGGTGGCCTCGTGTCCCTTTGCTGCCAGGTGATCCAGCACCCGCCGTACGGAGTTGGTGACGCCGTTGACCTGGGGAAGAAAGGACTCGGCGACGACCAACACCCGCAGGCGGGCACTGTTCCGGATATGAGGGTTGCTCGGGTTCCGCGGCGCGGAATCCCTTGCCTGCTCGCGGATTCGCATCGGTCCCCTCCGGTTCGGTGCAGCTCCTGACGCCACGGTAGGAAGCCGCCCGCAACGCCGGGCACCCACCGCGTTGACGGCACGTGAACCGTGCGCGTCGATCAAGTCGGCGAGTTCACCGGAGCTTCGCCGAACGGCTATCGGGTCTCGAGGTTTACCGGTTCGGCGAGCTCACCGAGGCGGCTCAGGGTGCGGTAGAGGTCCGGGACCAGCGCGATCTCGCCGCCCAATGCGGCCAGTGGCGCCTCGGCGAAGATCGACAGCTCCAGGTCCGCGTCGTAAAGGACGTCGACCAGATTCACGAACCGCATCACCCAGTCCGGCGGGACGGTGCCCATGGGCGGCACCCCGCACACCACCCACTTGCGGATCCCGCGGGTGAGTTCGAGGAAGTCGGCCGCCGACACCGGGATTCCGCACAGCTCCGCGAAATCGACGGTCAGCTCGCCGTTCTCGAGCGCCCGGGCCCGCAGCATGCGATGCGCCACCGGCAGTTCGACGGCACCGATCACCTCGCACGACCCGACCACGTAGTGCCCGGCCGCGAAGCCGGTGTGCCGCTCGCTCAGCGTGCGATAGTCCCGCGGCCCGTTCACCGACACCACGTCCAGGTGCTCGAGGATCCACTCGATGGTCGGCACGAACATGGGATGCATATACGGATTCGGCAGCAGCCGCTCGGGCGGGTAGTTGGAGGTCACCACGAGCGTGATGTGCCGGGCGAACAGCAGTTCCAACAGCCGGGAGACCAGCCGCGCGTCACCGGAATCGTGGACGTGGAATTCGTCGAAACAGATGAGTTCGGCATCGCCCAGCAGTGCGGCCGCCGAGGCGTCGATGGTCCCGTACTCGTGGATGCCCGCGTTCAAACGCGCGAAGAATTCGTGGAAGTGATAGCGCCGCTTGCGATTCGAGGGCGCCGCGGCAAAGAAGCGATTCATCAGCATGGTCTTGCCGCGCCCCGGGCCGCCCCAGAGGTACAGGCCGCGCGCGGCCTTCGCGCGATTCCGGAACTGCCACCGTTTGCCCAGTCGCGCGGCGATGGCGTCCAGCCGGTCGGCCGCACGCTGCTGGTCCGAATCGAGCACGATCTCCGGCGCTTTCATCACAACCCTCCTCAATCCTCTACCGCTGTAGAGCTTCCTCTATAGTTGTAGAGGATCTCGACGCCGCAGAGGAGCAAAGGTGAGCACTCCCACAACCGATCGACGCACCCTCATCGTGGACAGCGCCATCGATCTCATTGCGGCCCAGGGACTTCGAGCGCTCACCCATCGCGCACTGGACACCGCGCTGGAGCTGCCCGCCGGGTCGACGTCCTATTACTTCCGCACCAAGCGGGCACTGATCGAGGGCATCGTGGAACGCATCGCGGTCCGTTCCCGCGCCGATTTCGCGGCGGCACAGGCCGGGCCGGACCGCACGGCGAAGGCAGACGGCGACATCGATCCGGATCAGCTGGCCCACGAGATCGCGCGCCAGCTGGATCGGCTACTGGCACAACGCCGCAACCATCTGATCACCCGGCACGCACTCATCGTCGACCTGCTCGGCGACGCCGAACTACACGCGAAACTCGTCGGCTGCCTGTTCTCGCATCGGCACGCGACCGCCTTGTTCGAGGCCCTCGGCGCACCCGATCCGGCCACGGCCGCCGCCGATTTCATCGCGGTCATCGAGGGCCTGGTCTTCGACCGCTTCGCCGGCGCCCGCGCCGGACTCGCGCCGGGCACCGCGAAGAGCGTGAATCAACTGGCGACCGCACTGGCCGCGCAGTTTCGAACCGCTACTTGATCTGCTGCCGATACCGGACATCCCAGAAGCGCATGTTCGGCCACGGCGGACTCTTGACCACCGCCAGCGTGCCCAGAGTCGCCGCGATCAGTCCGGTGGTCACACCGATGAGCGCGATCAGCGAGGCGTCGACAGCGGCTTCCCACTTGACCTCCCCCTGATGCACCACGAACACTCCGACCGGCCGTGCTCCACGCCAGGGATTCACAGTGGACACCGTAATGACCGTGGTGCCGTCGGGAGTCTCGTGCGGTTCGCCGTAAACCAGCGCACTCCCCATCGCCGGTAGCTCGTTCAGCCGTTCTCGCAAGGTCATATCGACCCCTTTCCCCACAAGGCAGTGCGCCCCAATCTACGCCGCCGCCCGTTCCCGCCGCCGAATCTTGCTCAGCCGCACCCATTCCGGAATAAGTGGACACAATGCCCGGTTAACTCGGAACATGATCCCTTCCAACAAGATCGGCATCGTCTTCGGCAGCCTGACCCCGCCCGAACACCTCACCGCGGGCGCGGCCCTGGCCGAACGCCTCGGCCTCGGCGAGCTCTGGTTCTCCGAGGACTGCTTCTTCACCGGCGGCCTGTCCGGCCTCACCCAACTCCTGGCGGCGACCCGCGAGATCCCCGCTGGGCTCGGGCTGGCCAGCATCGCTACCAGACACCCTGCCGTCCTGGCCATGGAATTGGCCGGACTGGCTCGCACCTATCCGGGCCGGGTCCGCGCGGGCATCGGACTGGGCAATCGGGGCTGGCTCGAACAGATGGGACTACGGCCGCCGCGCCCACTCACGGCGCTCGGCGAAACCGCCGATGTCCTGCGCGAACTGCTCGCGGGCGAACTGGTCGATCGGGAGAACAGCACGCACGTCCTGTCCGGCGTCCAACTCAGCTTCCCGCCCGACCTCCCGCCGGAACTGTGGACCGGCGCGGTCAACGAACGTGGCCTGCGCCTGGCGGGCGAAAAGGCCGACGGTGTCCTGCTTTCCGTCCTCGCCGGACCCGCCTACGTGCGCTGGGTGCGCGAGCTGATCCCACGCCATACCCCCGTCATGGCCTTCGCCCTCACCGCCATCGACGATGACGACCGCACGGCACGAGACGCGGTCCGCGCCGCCGTAGGGATTTTCCTGCAAGCCGAATCGGAGTCCGCCCTGATCGGAAAATCTCCATACGCCAAGGAGATACGAACCGCCGTCGCCGCGCTCGCGCCCGCCGAAGAACTCACGGTCGAGGATGCCTGGATCGACGAATTCGCGGTGGCGGGAACCCCTGACCAAGTGCGCGCCCGCCTCGACGAGCTCCTCACCTCCGGCGCGAATTCGCTCGGCCTATGGCTGTTCCCACCCGACCGCCTGGACGACCAGCTTCACCGCCTGGCCACCGAGGTGCTCGCCGCCAACACAGCCTCCAACGCCCGCTCCGAATCACTCCCCGGCGCAGCCGTATAGGTGACGATCGCCCGCACCCCGGGATCACCCGGGACATCGAGCAGTTCATAATCCAGATGCAGATCGCCGGCAAGGGGGTGCCGCAGCCGATAGCGCCCGTACTGAAAGTCGTTGACCTCGTGGGTCTCCCAGAACTCCCGGAACTCCGGACTGCGCTCGTTCATCTCCCGCAGCAAGGCCCGCAGTTCCGGATCATCGGGCCGATGACTGGCCCGCAACCGCATGTCCGCGGCGATATGCCCGGCAATGGTCGGCCAGCTCTCGGCGGTGAGCGCGCGAATCCCCGGATCGAAGAACACCAACCGCATCCAATTCCGCTCCGCCTCCGGTAATTCCGCGAAATCGATACCGAACACCGCGACGGCCGCGGCATTCCAGCCCAATATGTCGGTGTGATGGCCGACGATGTAGGCGGGCGTGCGGGTCATGTAGTCGAGCAGCTGTCGCAGCCCCGGGCGCAGTGGCTCGCCGGTACGCGACAGCGAACGCGGCGGACGCGCCAGATTCCGCAGATGCCGCTGCTCATCGCCGTTCAACCGCAGCGCGGTGGCAATGGCCTCGAGGATCCCATCCGATACCGCCTCGGCCCGCCCCTGTTCCAGTCGTACGTAATATTCGACGCTCACCCCCGCCAGCTGCGCGACCTCCTCCCGCCGCAACCCCGGCACCCGCCGCCGCCCCCACACCGGCAAACCGAGGTCCTCGGGCCGCAACCGTGCCCGCCGCGACCGAAGAAACTCGCCCATTTCAGACTTGTCGGACACCGGGCCAAGTCTAGGGCGCAGCCGGACATCATTTGCCATGACCACGGCGAGGGGAGAACCCCCCCATGCGGACAACAATCGAGCTGGACGAGGCATCACTTGCCCTGGCAGCCGCCGAACTCGGCACCGCATCCGCCGATGACACTGTGAACGCCGCACTGTGGTTCGTCGCCCGGCGCAAGGACCGTATCGAGGGGCTGCTCGAGAACCCCACCGGTATCGGCGACTGAATCGCCGATACCGGTGGGTGTGACCGAAACTCAGTTGGTGGTGAGGACCAGGCCCGAGGTGGGGACGCCGGTGCCGGCGGTGACGACGATGTTTTGCAGGCCTTGTACCTGGTTTACAGAGGTGCCGCGGATTTGGCGGACGCCCTCGGCTATGCCGTTCATGCCGTGGATGTAGGCCTCGCCGAGTTGGCCGCCGTGGGTGTTCAGGGGGAGGCGGCCGCCTAGTTCGATGGCGCCGTCGGCGATGAAGTCCTTGGCTTCGCCGCGGGCGCAGAAGCCGAGTTCCTCGAGCTGCATGAGGACGAAGGGGGTGAAGTGGTCGTAGAGGATGCCCGCCTGCATGTCCTCGGGGCGGAGGCCGGACTGGGACCAGAGTTGGTCGCCGACCAGGCCCATTTCCGGGAGGCCGGTCATGGCGTCGCGGTAGTAGCTGGTCATGACGTACTGGTCGGCGCCGGAACCCTGTGCGGCGCCGGCGATCAGCGCGGGCTTGTTCGGGAGGTCCTTGGCGCGCTCGGCGGAGGTGACCACGATGGCGACGCCGCCGTCGGTCTCCTGGCAGCAGTCCAGCAGGTGCAGCGGCTCCGCGATCCAGCGCGAGGCCTGGTGCTCCTCCAGGGTGATCGGCTTGCCGTAGAAGTGCGCCGCCGGATTCACCGCCGCGTGCTTGCGGTCGGCGACCGCCACCCGGCCGAAATCCGCACTGCGCGCGCCGTATACGTGCATATAGCGCCGCGCCACCATGGCCACCTGCGCGGCCGGGGTGCCCAGGCCGTGGGTGTAGGAGAACGCGTTGTCCACGCCCGACGAGCTCGGATTGCCGGTCGCGAGGTGAGTCGCGAACTGGCCGAAGCGGTTTCCGGAGCGCTCGTTGAAGGCCCGGTAGGCCACCACCACATCCGCGATGCCGGTCGCCACCGCCATGGCGGCGTGCTGCACGGTCGCGGCGGCCGCGCCACCGCCGAAGGGGATATTGCTGAAGAACTTCAGGGACGGGATACCGGTGGCGCGCGCCACGGCGGCCTGGGTATTGGTGTCCATGGTGAAGGTCGTCAGACCGTCCACATCGGCGGGCGTGAGCCCCGCGTCGGCGAGGGCGGCGGTGACGGCCTCGGCGGCCAGGCGCAGCTCGCTGCGGCCGGAGTCCTTCGAGAAGTCGGTCGCGCCGATGCCGACGATCGCTGCCTTGCGGCTCAGCTCGGTCACTTCGACTCCTCCAGCGAGATAACGGCTTTCGCCGTGACGTGGTCGCCGAGCGAATCCTTGCCGACCACGTCGATGGTCACCTCCGCGCCGTCCACGGCGGAGACGGCGCCGGTCAGGGTGAGGGTGTCACCCGCGTACAGCGGCACGCCCAGGCGCAGCGAGATGGACTTCACGCGAGCCGTCGGCCCCGCCCAATCCGTCACGAACCGCTGCACCAGACCGGTGTCGGTGAGGATATTGACGAAGATGTCCTTGGACCCGCGCTCGACCGCCTTGTCGCGGTCGTGGTGCACGTCCTGGAAGTCGCGGGTGGCCAGCGCCGTCGAGATGATGAAGGTGGCGTCGGCGTGAATCACCAACTCCGGCAGCGTGGTTCCGACCTCGATGGCCGAGAGTTCGACAGTGGTCACTTCACGGCCTTCCAGTAGGGCACGGTGTTCTCGTCGTCGAGCTTCAGGAAGCCCACCTCGACCGGCAGGCCGACCTCGACCTCGGACGGGTCGATACCGGTCAGCTCACCGAGCATGCGGACACCTTCTTCCAGCTCGACCAGGGCGATCACGTACGGCAGCTGCCGCCCCGGAACGCGCGGCGCGTGATGCACCACGAAGCTGAACACGGTGCCGCGGCCGGAGGCCACGACGTAATCGCTCTGCTCACTGTGGTGCTTCCAGATCGCCGGAACCGGCGGATGCTGGAGCGAGCCATCGGGCCGCTGCTGGATGCGCAGTTCGCCGAGCTTCACTCCGTCCCAGAAGAACTCCGTATCCTTGGAGACAGTCGGGCGTACGCGCTTGGCCAGATCCTCGGCGGGCACTTCGCCGGACTCCTTGGGCGCGGCCGTCTTTCCGGTACCGGGCGCGAACTTCAGCATCCGGAACTTCATCTCGGTGACCAGCTCGTCGCCCACGTACCAGTTGGTGAGGTAGGTGGTGAACCAGCCGTCGCCGAGCCCGGTCTTCTTGGGCCCCACGATGTCCCCGATGCTGGTCCGCACCGTCACCTGCTCGCCGAGCTCGAGGTAGCGGTGGTAGACCTGCTCGCAGTTGGTGGCGACCACCGAGGTGAACCCGGCCGCGTCGAACAGCTCGTTGGTCCGCGTCATCGGGTCATCGGCGGCGCGAATTCCGCCCAGCCCCAGCATGGTCCACACCTGCGCCATGGCGGGCGGGGCCACGATGCCGGGATGCCCGGCGGCCTTGGCGGCGGCCTCGTCCACGTAGATCGGGTTGGCGTCGCCCAGGGCCTCGACCCAGTTGTTGATCATGGGCTGATTGATCGGATCCCGCCCCGCGCGCGGCGCGGACTCGCCGTCGGCCTTGATCTTCTCCAGGCCGTCGCGAATCTCCTCGGCCGTGAAACTCTTTGTCACGCTGAACTTCTCCTATCGCGGGACGCGCGGCAGCCGCAGGCCCATCTGGGCGATCAGCTCACGCATGACCTCATTGACGCCGCCGCCGAAGGTGACCACCAGGTTCTGCTTGGTGCGCTTGTCCAGCCACACCAGCAGGTCCGCGGTGGCCGGATCGGCCGGGTCGCCGAAGCGGCCCACGATCTCCTCGGCCAGGCGGCCCGCCTCCTGCAGCGCCTCGGTGGAGAACACCTTGGTCGCCGAGGCGTCGGCGATGACATCGCGCGGATCGGCGTCGGGGCGTTCCATATTGGAGGCCACCTGCCAGTTCAGCAGCTCGTTCAACCGGGTCATGGCGTGCAGCCGGCCCAGCGTGCGCCGCACGTCGGCCTCGCCGAGCACGCCCTGCTTGTGCGCCCACTCGCGCACGGCCTCATAGAGCTGCTCGATCTTGCCGGACGGACCCAGGCTCACCCGCTCGTGATTGAGCTGGGTGGTGATCAGCTTCCAGCCGCCGTTCTCCTCGCCGACCATCATGCTCGCGGGGACGCGGACATTGTCGAAGTAGGTGGCGTTGGTGTGATGCGCGCCGTCGGCGGTGATGATCGGCGTCCAGGAGTAGCCCGGATCCTTGGTGTCCACGATCAGGATGGTGATCGCCTTGTGCCGCGCCTCGACCGGACCGGTGCGCACCGCCAGCCAGACGTAGTCGGCCTCGTGCGCGCCGGTGGTGAAGATCTTCTGGCCGTTGACGATCCAGTCGCCATTGGCGTCGCGCACCGCGGAGGTGCGCAGCGCGGCGAGGTCGGTGCCCGCGTCCGGCTCGGAGTAGCCGATGGCGAAATGCACGTCGCCGGTGAGGATTCCGGGCAGGAACTTCCGCTTCTGCTCCTCGGTGCCGTACGACTGCAGGGCCGGGCCCACCGTCAGCAGCGTCACCAGGGGCACGGGCACATCGGCCCGGACCGCCTCGTTGTAGAAGATCTGCTGCTCCAGCGGCCCGAAGCCCTGCCCGCCGTACTCCTTGGGCCAGCCGACGCCGAGCTTGCCGTCCCGGCCCATGCGCTTGACCACCGCCCGATAGGCGTCACCGTGGCGGTTCACCTTCATCTCGGCCTCCTCGGCGGGAGTCACGAGACCGGTGAAGTACGAACGCAATTCGTCGCGCAGCTGCCGCTGTTCCGCGGTCAGTTCGATGAACATCTGGCTCCCAAACGGTCCAGCCGGAACGATTCGCCGCCGAGCCAGCGCGCGATGTCCTTGGCCTGTGAGTAGTAGCGGTGCAGCGGATGGGTGATATCGACACCGAGACCGCCGTGCAGGTGGTGACACTTCTGCATGGCCGCGGGCAGTTCCGAGGCCACCGTGTACGCCAGCACGTCCAGGTCGTCGTCGATCCGCTCGGTGTCCGGCTCCTCCTGGGCCAGCGCCCAGGCGGCCGAACAGGCGGCCACGTGCAGGGTCCGCGAGACCACGTACACATCCGCGATCTGCTGTGCGACAGCCTGGAATTCGGCCAGCGGGCGGCCGAACTGCTGCCGGGTCCGCACATGCTCGGCGGTCAGCGAGACCACACCCTTCAGCAGTCCGTCGGCCACCGCGCCGAGGCTCGCCAGCGCGAACCGGTGCAGCTCGGTCAGACCGCCGGGAAGCAACTGCTCGGCCGGGATCTCCACCTGGTCGAGCTGGAGCGAAAACTCCGGCACGCCATCGGAAGTCGGGTTCGCGGTCTTGGTGAGGCCCGCGGCGTCACCGTCCACCACGGCGATGCCGTTGTCGGTGGGCACCAGGATCCAGCGCGCGGTGTCGGCGTAGGGCACCGCCACCTTGCGGCCGGTGATCCGCACGGTGGTGCCGTCGGTGACCGCGGTGGTCTCCGGCTTCACGGTGAACGGCGATCCGGTCTCGTGCAGCGCGGCGGTCAGCACCGCGCCCTCGGCCACGGCGGGAAACAGCTTCTCCGCCAGGGCATCCGGCACACCGATCGCCTTCAGCGGCAGCACCCCGAAGCCGAGCGTGCTCAGCGCGGGCACCTGTGCGGCGTCGGTGGCCAGCTCGGTGAGCAGGGCCGAGACCTCGAGCAGGCCCATATCGTCGCCCCCGAACTGCTCGGGCAGCGGCACGGCCAGCAGGCCGCTGTCCGAGATGATCGGCCACAGCGCGATATCGCGCGCGCTTTCGCGTTCCAGCAAACTTACGACAACCTCGGCGACAGCGTCCTGGCTCTCGTCCCTGGTGAAGTCCAATTCCATACTCCCGGTTGAGGTGTGGGCTAGCCGTGCGACTCGCGTGGCAACCCGAGGATCCGTTCACCGGCGACGGTCAACAGAATCTGCTCGGTACCGCCCGCAATCGACAAACAGCGTGTGAGCAGGAATTCTTTCACCACATCGGTTTCCAGAGCGCCCGCCGCACCGGACAATTCGACGGCAAATTCGGCCACCGCCTGCCGGTGCCGGACACCGACCAGCTTGCGAACGCTACTTTGCGCGGCGGGGTCTCCGCCGGACAGCAGCTTTTGTGCCGCACGGGCTTCCAGCAAAGTTCCGGCAACAGATTCTGAAATGAGCGCGCCCAAGCGGTCCGCGACCAATTCCGCACCCGGACCGGAGGCCGGGGCGGCGGCGATCAACGCCTCCAGCTCATCGCCGATTCCCTTGCCGCCCATGGCGACCCGCTCCGCCGAGAGCGTGGAACGGGCGATCTTCCACCCATTGCCCAGCTCGCCGACCAAGCATTCGTCCGGAACGAACACGTCATCGAGGAACACCTCGTTGAAGCGCGCCTCCCCGGTGATCTCCACCAGCGGCCGGATGTCCAGCCCGGGACTCTTCATATCGACCAGGAAGTAGCTGATGCCCTTGTGCTTCGGCGCGGACGCGTCGGTGCGCGCCAGGCAGATGCCCCACGTCGCCCGGTCCGCCAGCGAGGTCCACACCTTCTGGCCGCGCAGCTTCCAGCCGCCCTCGACCCTTTCGGCCACCGTGCGCAGCGCCGCCAGGTCCGACCCCGCGCCCGGTTCGGAGAACAACTGGCACCAGATGACCTCACCGGTCAGCGTCGGCAAGGCATAGCGCTCGATCTGCTCGGGCGTGCCCCACTGCAGCAGCGTCGGGATCGCCCAGTTGGCAATCGCGATGTCCGGCAGCGCGATTCCGGCCTTGCGGATCTGATCCTCGATCTGGGTGCGCAGGATCGGACCCGCGCCGCGGCCGTAGGGCGCCGGCCAGTGCGAGGCCAGCAGTCCGGCCTCGGCCAGCGCGAGCCGCTGCTCGGCCTCCGGCAGCGCCGCGATCTTGGCCAGGTCGGCCGCCAGCACGGCGGCGTCGGCGGCATCCAAACCGGCGGCGTCCCAGGCGGATCCGGATTCGCCATCACCGAAGTCGATGCTGACCGTGCGGCGCACGCCCGCCAGCGTCAACTCGGCGACACGGCCCCGCCAGCGCGCCGACCCGCCCAGCAACTGCCGCCAGGCGGTCGCCCGGCGCAGATACAGGTGCGCGTCGTGCTCCCAGGTGAAACCGATTCCGCCCAGCACCTGGATGCAGTCCTTGGCGTTCTCGACCGCCGCGTCCAGCGACACCGCCAGGGCGATGGCCGCGGACAGGCGCAGTTCCGCACTGCCGCTGTCGATCGCGGCGGCGGCATCGGCGGCGACCGCGCGAATCTGCTCGGCCCGGCACAGCATCCACGCGCAAATGTGTTTGATCGCTTGGAATTCGCCGATCTTCCGCCCGAATTGTTCGCGCACCTTCGCGTATTCGGTGGCGGTCTCGAGCGCCCAGCCGGCAATGCCCGCGGCCTCCGCAGCGACCAGCGTGGCGGCCACGTCGAGCACCGAGAAGTCCGGTTCGAAAAGGCGATCCGCGGCCACCGCGACCTCGGCGCAGACCACCCGCGCCAGCGGCATGGCCTGATCGATCCCGGGCAACGGCTCCACCCGCAGCCCCGGGGCATCCGCGTCGATCAGCGCCCAGAGGTGGCGGTCCCCCGAACGCACCGGGACCAGCACCGCCGTGCCCGGCGCGGCACCCGGAACCGAGTCCCACTCACCGGACACCAGCGCCCCGGATTCGCCCACAGCAGTGTTGGTTTCAACTGATAGAGCGATTTCGCCCGCGAGCGCGACGCCGCATGGCGTAATCTCGTCGAGCGCCTCGCCGACGACCAGACCCGCCAACGCCGTCGACAGCACCGGTCCGCCGACCAGATCATGCGCCGCCTGCTCCACCAGGACCGCGAGATCTCCGACGGTCCCGCCCGCGCCCCCGGCCTCTTCCGGCACCGCGACCCGGAAAATTCCGAGATCGGCCAGGCGCGGCCAGTATTCGCGCCAAAATTCCGGTGCACCCGAACGCAGTGTTGCAATTGGGCGCACCGCGGCGGCCCATCCGCGCATCGATTCCTGGACGGCTTTATGCTCGTCAGTGGTGGCTATGGTCACACTCCATACCGCCTTTCCGGCGTGACTTCAGCTCCTAGAACATGTTCTAATGTTCGAGCCGGGCTGAAGTCAAGCGCCGTCCGGTCGCGGTACGAACTCGTGCCCAGCCGTGCTCTCACCCGGAGCGGGATGCTGGGCGAGATGAACCGAACGATTCGTGCAGGAAAGGACTTTCAACCGATGGCCAGTCCCTCCCGATCGCAGGCCGCCGACGGTTCCGATACCGGACGCACCGCGTCGGCGCCCGGCGGACGCACCGCGCCCGTCACCACCCTCAGCGAGGAGGATCTGAGCTCGGCCGCGCAGCGCGACCGCCGCAAACGCATCCTCGACGCCACCCTCGCGCTGGCCTCCAAGGGCGGATACGACGCCGTGCAGATGCGCGCCGTGGCCGAGCGCGCGGATGTCGCGGTCGGCACGCTCTACCGGTACTTCCCCTCCAAGGTGCACCTGCTGGTGTCCGCGCTGGCACGGGAATTCGAGCAGTTCGAGGGCCGGCGCAAGCCGCTCGCCGGGGCCACCCCGCAGGAGCGCATGCACCTGCTGCTCACCCAGGTCACCCGCGCCATGCAGCGCGACCCGCTGCTCACCGAGGCGATGACCCGGGCCTTCATGTTCGCCGACGCCTCCGCGGCCGCCGAGGTCGATCGGGTCGGCAAGGTGATGGACCGCTTCTTCGCCCGGGCACTGTCCGACGACGTCCCCTCCGATCGCCAGTTGGCCATCGCCCGAGTCATTTCCGACGTCTGGCTGTCCAATCTGGTGGCGTGGCTCACCCGTCGCGCCTCGGCCACCGACGTCACCGAGCGCCTCGAGCTGACCGTCGATCTGCTCATCGGCAGCGGCGACGGCAGCGACAAGTAACGCGAACGCATGCCGTGCGTTCGCACGGATCCACAGGGGCTGCCCGGTCCGGAGATCTGGGCAGCCCCTGTTTCGTTTGCTGGAACGCCGCTGTTCAAGCGGGGTTAACGGCGAGTAATCCGGGCGGGTCTCACATTTCGAGTGAACGACACGGAAGTGTCTTGTAAACGCTATGTATCACCGCCCACACGAGTGGGCAATCAAGACCCAGTAGCATCACTCGCGCCCTGAAAAATCTCCTCCGATCATTAGGTTGGATGCGTGAGCGCACAGGATTTGTCACTGGAACTTCGCCGTGCCCTGTCGGCCATCGCCCGCGTGCCACGGTTGCTGGTCGCATCGGACTACGACGGGACGATCGCGCCCATCGTCTCCGACCCGACGAAGGCCTATCCCCATCGGGAGTCGGTGAGCGCCCTGCGCGCTCTCGCCGGTCTCACCGGAACCACCGCCGCCGTGATCTCCGGTCGCGCCCTGCGCGATCTCGCGGCCCTGTCCCGGTTGCCCGTCGAGGTGCAGCTGATCGGTAGTCACGGTTCGGAATTCGATGTCGGCTTCGTGCACGCCATCGACAACGACGCCAAACAACTGCTGGCCGAGGTCACCACGACCCTGACCCAGATCGCTCAGGACAATCCGGGCGCATCCGTCGAAATCAAACCGGCCAGTGTGGCTTTGCACGTCCGCAACGCCAGCCCCGAGATCGGCCGCCGCGCACTGGTCGCGGTGCGCCAGGGCCCGGCCAGCTGGGTCGGCGTGCAGACCACCGAGGGCAAGGAAGTCATCGAGCTCGCGGTCGTCGAGACCGACAAGGGCGCGGCGCTCGATATCGTCCGGCACCAGCAGGGCGCCTCCGCGGCCCTGTTCATCGGCGATGACGTCACCGACGAAAAGGCCTTCAAACGCCTCTCCGGACCCGACGTCGGCATCAAGGTCGGCGAGGGCGAATCCCTCGCGAAATACCACGTCGCCAGCACCGAGGAGGTGTCGAAGGCGCTGGCGTTCCTGCTCGAGGAGCGCCGCACGTGGTTGGCAGGTGCCTCCGCCCCTCGAATCGAGCGGCTGACCATGCTGGCCAGCCCGCGTTCCAAGGCCCTGGTCACCCCCGACGGCACCGTCACCTGGCTGTGCCATCCCGAACCCGACTCCGCCGCCGTCTTCGCCCACCTGCTGGGCGGACCGGGCGCGGGGCACTTCACCGTGCAGCCCGAGCGCGCGGGCCTGCCGCTGTCGCAGCGCTACGTCGACGGCACCATGACCGTCGAAACCCGTTGGTCCAGTTTGCAGGTCGTCGACTACCTGCCGCACGACGTGGTGCCCGAGCGCACCGACCTCACCCGCGTCATCACCGGTGACGCCAAGGCGGTCATCACCTTCGCGCCCCGCCCCGAATTCGGGCAGGTGCCGGTCCGGCTGGTGCACGCCACCGGCGGGCTCAAGGTGGAGGGCACCAACGATCCGATGGTGCTGCGCTCCCCGGGCGTGGAATGGGAGATCATCGACGACGGCAACCACCACACCGCCCGCGCCGTGGTGGATCCCCGCCAGGGCCCGATCGTGCTCGAAATGCGTTGCGGCACCTCGGATCTCTCCCCTGCCATGCGGCCCGAGGCCGACCGCCGCCGGGAAGCCGAACGCTACTGGGGCGATTGGGTCCACACCCTCGAATTGCCGCCGCTCAAGCCGGATCTCATGAAGCGCTCCGCGCTCACCCTGCGCGGACTGGTGCACGCGCCGTCGGGTTCCATCCTGGCCGCGGCCACCACCTCGCTGCCCGAGGACATCGGCGGCGTGCGCAACTGGGACTACCGCTACTGCTGGCTGCGCGACGCCTCGCTCACCGCGTCCGCGCTGGTGTCGCTGGGCTCCATCGGCGAGGCCGAGGACCTGCTGGCCTGGGTGCACCGGGTGCTCGAGACCCTGCCCGGACCCGAACGCCTGCACCCGCTCTACACCCTCTACGGCGAGACCCTGCCGCCCGAGGCCGTCATCGACCAGCTGCCCGGCTACGCCGGCTCGCGGCCGGTGCGCGTCGGCAACGCGGCGAACATGCAGGTGCAGCTGGACGTGTTCGGCCCCATCGTGGACCTCATCTCCCAGCTGGCGCACGCGCGGGAACGCAAGGGCATCAACGATCCCGCCAAGGCGCTGCCCGATATGGACTGGGAACTGGTGCACGCCATGGTGTCCGCGGTGCAGCGGCGCTGGCGCGAACCCGACCACGGCATCTGGGAGATCCGCGGCAATCCGCGCCACCACGTGTACTCCAAGGTCATGGGCTGGCTCACGGTGGACCGCGCGCTCACCCTGGCCAAGCAGTTCGCCCGGCCCGCCGACCCGGAGTGGGAGACGCTGCGCGACACCATCGCCGACGAGGTCAAGACCGAGGGCTGGAACGACGAAGTCCAGTCCTACACAGCGGCTTACGACGGCACCGACCTGGACGCCGCCACCCTGCACATCGGGCTGTCCGGGCTGATCGAGCCCTCGGACCCGAGGTTCGCGGCGACGGTGGTGGCGACCGAGGCCGAGCTGCGCAGCGGGTCGACCGTGTACCGGTACCACCACGACGACGGGCTGCCCGGCGGCGAAGGCGGCTTCCACCTGTGCGCGGCCTGGCTGGTCGAGGCGTATCTGCTGATCGGCAAGCGGGAGGACGCCGAGGCGTTGTTCGCGCAGCTGGTGGATGTGGCGGGACCGACCGGTCTGCTCTCCGAGGAGTACGACCCCGTTGCCGAACGCTCGCTCGGCAACCACCCGCAGGCCTACAGCCACCTGGGTCTGCTGCGCTGCGCGCAGCTGCTGAGCCAGCCGGTGGCGGCGCTGACCTAGGGATTCACCGTTTCCGAGAGGCCCGGAGAGCGACCCGCTCTCCGGGCCTTCCGTGTTGCGGGGGCCACACATTCCAACTCCGGGCTAGGGCCCTAACGGTCGTTTGCGCTACATTCAAATGGCAATCGTTTTCGTTTCTAGTAAGCCCGCAGTGCCAGGAGTACCAGCGTGACCAAAAGCTTTGCCCGAGGTTTTGCCGTGTTCGCCGCCGGACTGGCCACAGTCGCCACCTTGACGGCCTGCGGAAGCTCGAAGGATTCGGACCAATTGACCGTCGTGGCCTCCACGAATGTGTGGGGCGATATCACCAAGGCCGTCGCCGGGCCGGATGTGAAGGTCGAATCGATCATCAACGATCCGAACACCGACCCGCATTCGTTCGAGGTCTCCCCCGCCGACGCCGCCAAGATCACCGACGCCAAGCTGGTCGTCTACAACGGCGGCCACTACGACGAGTTCATCGACAAGGCCATCGCCGGGCGGAACACCAAGACCGTCAACGCCACCGACATCGCCACCGAGGGCGACCACGATCACGGCGCGCATGCCGCCGCACCGACCACCGACAAGACCGACGCCGCGGGCCACTCGCACGAGGTCAACGAGCACATCTGGTACGACGTGCACCAGGTCGGCCACATCGCCGAGCACATCGCCGACGCGCTGGGCCAGATCGATCCGGATCACAAGCAGGCCTACACCGACCGCGCCGCCGCCTTCGCCGCGAAGCTGGCCCCGATCGAGGCCATCACCACCAAGATCGCCGCCGAGCACCCGAACCAGCCGGTCGTGCAGACCGAGCCGCTGGCCGCATACCTGCTGACCGCCGCCAAGGCCGACGACAAGACCCCGCACGCCTTCCAGGAGGCCATCGAGCAGGGCACCGACCCGTCCCCCGCCGATGTCGCCACCGTCCGGGACCTGTTGACCGGCAAGCAGGTTCGCGCCCTGGTCTACAACATCCAGACCGAGGACAAGCTCACCCAGGACCTGCGCGCCACCGCCGACAAGTCCGGCGTCACCGTCGTGGAGGTCACCGAAACCCTCCCCAAGGGCCTCGACTACGTCACCTGGATGACGAACAACGCCAACTCCCTGGCCAAGGCCCTGGCATAAACCACTCCCCCGCAACGGTTTCGACCATGGCACCACCGAAGGACCCCCGCTGAACGACCGGCTCACCCAGCAGTCGCCGAGCGCCCACCCCGCGCCCGGCGACTGCGCCGCGTCCGAAACCCGTTCCGCCACCGCCACACCCGGGAGCACCACCATGACCGCCAACCCCGCGCAGGCAACCGACACCGGGCTCACCACCCCCAAACCCGGCTGCCCCC
>NZ_BAAFGR010000084.1:0-32465 GCF_041154655.1 Nocardia sp. JMUB6875 | reverse complement strand
ATACCGCCGCCGCCCATGCCACTGCCGCCGCCCATTCCGCCGCCGGAGTGGGTGCCGCCGGGTGAGGAGCCGCCCGGGCCGCCGCCTGCGGGAGAGCCTCCGCCGGAAGTGGTTCCGCCGCCTGCCGGGGAACCACCGCCGGTGGTGCCGCCACCGGTCGTACCGCCGCCCGCGGTTGTCCCGCCGGTCGTGCCACCCGCCGTCGTCCCGCCGGTTGTACCGCCAGGGGATGTTCCGCCGGTCGTGCCACCGGCCGTTGTCCCGCCGGTCGTGCCGCCGGGAGATGTTCCGCCGGTGCCGGTTCCGGCACCGGAGGTGGTGCCGCCGCCGGTGGATCCGGCGGGGTCGCCGGTTGTGCCGCCGGTGGTGGTTCCACCACCTGCGGTCGTGCCGGTGCCACCGGAAGTGGTTCCGCCCGTGGTGGTTCCGCCGGAAGTGGTTCCACCCGTGGTTGTTCCGCCTCCGGTGCCGCCCGTGTCGCCGGGGGTCGTTGTGCCCGGTTGCGTTGCGCCATCGGTGGTTCCGGGTGTCGTGCCGCCGGGCTGGGCCGTGCCGGGCGCGGTGGCCCCGGGATCAACCGTGCCGGGTTGAGTCGTGCCCGGCTGAGTCGTGCCGGGGTCAGCCGGGGCGGGCTGGCCGGTGCCGGGCTGGGTCGTACCGGGTTGGGTGCCCGGTTGCGTCGTGCCCGGCGGGGTGGTGCCGGGTTGGGTTGCGCCGGGGACGGTTCCGCCCGGGAGGGTGCCGGAAATGGGAGTGCCGGAGACCGGGGTGGTGGAGCCCGGGACGCTGACCGCCGGGATCTGGGTACCAGGGAAGGAGCCTACGGTCCAGCTGGCGAGGCTCGCGTTCTGGAACGGGAGCGGGTTGATGAACTGCGCCGGGTTGGCGTAGGTGACGCCCGGCGTTGTGAGAGCGCGGGTTTCGCAGTGGGTGCCACCGCTGGTGGTGTCCACCGGGTGGCCCTTGACCCAATTCTGGGTGACGGTCGGCGCGGTGGGAACGTAGGCGCGGATGGCGGCCACGGTCGCGACGGCGTGCGAGTGTCCCGCGCCCGGCAGCGCGGCGGCGTCCTCGAAGAGGATGACGTCACCATTGCCGAGGGCCGCCGTGCCCGAGTGCGGTTCGGTGGGTTCGGGGGCGGCCTGCAGGCCGGGCGGCGCGGCGACCGGACCGCCGAGCACGGTGGCGGCGGACATGGCCAGCGCGGAAGCCACCGCGGCGCCGGAGATCACGGCCGCGCGGGGCGCGTAGCGGCCGATGGCGGACCCGGTGTCGATGCTGCGGTAGGCGGCGATGGCCGCGCCCACGGCGACGGTGTGCGCCGGATCGGGCGAGATGACCACCGGGCGGCCGAGATCGGCCAGCACCCGCGCCACCTCGGCGGGACGGGCCGCGCCGCCGATGAGCAGGACGCGGTCGATGTCCTCCATGTGCAGACCGGCGCGGTGCACCACCGAGCGCACCAGCCGTAGCGAATTGCGAATGTGCCAGCTGCGCAGGCGATTCGTATCGGAGGCGGGCACCACGGCCGATACCGGCTGGGTCCCGCCGGGCGCGATACTGCGCGCGTACCGGGCCAGCAGCGTGCCCAGCGGGCGGCCGCCGTAGTCGGTGGACCGTTCGGCGCGCCCGAGGATGCCGCGCTCGTCCCGGTCCGCCTCGGTGCGCACCACCGCGATATCGAGGCTGTTCCCGCCGAGGTCGTAGACCAGCGTCAGCCCGAACTCGGAGATGCCGTACTCCTCGTCGAGCCATTCCACCGCCGCGACCGGTTCGGGCATGAGCGTCACATCCGCGGCCCCGGACCAGTCCAGCGCGCGCCGCAGTCGCGTGACGTGTTTGTCCGAATAGCAAGCGGGATAGGTGGTTACGGCGGGTGCTTCGGGAGCGTTGGCTTCGATGAGCCCGTTCACCACGGCCGCCACCAGATCCGCCGGGGACCAGATGCGCCCGCCGATGACGACGGGGTCGGGATCGGCCGTGAGATCGGCGAAGTCGGTGACAACCGGGGCGAACCGGGGAATTCCCCCGATATGCGGGCCGCCGGCGCTGTCGAAGGTGACCGCCGTCCGGCGAACGCGCACCGCGGGCCGGTTCCGATCACCGGCCGAGGTCGCCCATACGGAGTTCACTGTGCCGATGCTCATGCCAAAGCCAACTGTCATCGCTATCCCGTCAACGCACCGAGACCACGGCCTCACAGGCGTACCAACCATGTGGTCGCGGTCGTTTTCCAAACAGCGCGTTCAGGTTAACTGGCGGTAGCGGGACATGAATATCGAATCGAGGGAAAAGATTTCGCGTCCAGTAGCGAAGTTGGCGAATCTACTGGTCAGGCAATCGCCCCAGCAAGATCGAATCCAACTGCGGGACATAAGCAACCGAACAGTCCTTCTCGGTGGCTACAACACAGCGAACAAACAACTCATACCAACCGGTTCGCAATGAGTGTCCGAAATATAAAACCGCAACGTCAGTTTGGGAGTGTGGATCACCGATCACTGGTCGGTAGCTACCCGGGAATTCCCCACGCGGGCCGCCTCACCGTCCGTGATTCGCGACGCGATCTTCTCTACTGCCCGAGATGTCGCTCCGAGCAAACGCGGCATTACAACTCGCACAACACCATCGGTACGTTGCGTGCGAGGCAGCCCCGAGGATTCGCAGCCGAACCACGATCGGATACCTTGCGGCACGAAAAGTCACCGGACCCGGCACAGAGATGCCCGCCATCCCGGCATAGCCACACCCCGTCATCCCGGCATGCTTTTGGCCGGGATCCATACCCGCGGGGTGGATTCCGGCCAAGAACACGCCGGAATGACGAGGCGTGGCGACACGGCGAAGGCCGCCGCACGCGCAGGGGGTGAGCGTGCGGCGGCCTTCTATGGGGCGTCGCCGAGAAGGGGTGGGTTCAGCGACGCACCAGCAGGGGAAGCCTGCGACGGGGGCGGTTGACCGCACCGCCGCGAATGGCGTGCGGCTGGCGCTGACCGACCAGTCGGTCGAAATCGCCTGCGCTGCGCGGAGGTTGGGCCAGGCGCCCGGCATTGAAGTCGTCCACCAGCTGACGCACGGTCTGCTGCGCGCACGACTTGTTGGTGCCGATGAATCCGGTCGGCCCGCGCTTGATCCAGCCGGTGACATACGCCCCGGGCACCACCGCGCCACCGGACTCCTCGGTCACCCGGCCGTCGGTGTTCGGAATGATCCCGGCCCGCTCGTCGAACGGCAGGCCCGGCAGTGCCACGCCCCGGTAGCCGACGGAGGTCAGCACCAGCCCGGTGGCCAGGGTCTCGACATCCTCGGTGGGCACCGCGTGCACGGCACCGTTGTCACCGGTGACGAGCTCGTTGCGCACCACTTCGATCCCGGTGACCCGATCCACGCCGGCAATGGCCCGGGGCGAGGACAGATACCGGAACACGATGCGCTTACGCCCACCGACAGGCCGATCCGCCAAGCCGCGCAACAACTTCAGCTTGTGCTCGACCTTCTGCGACATGCCCTCGACGATCTCCGGAATCTCACCCTCGACCACGATGTCGACATCCGCGCCCAGCAAGCCGACGAATTCCGGCACGGTGAAGGCGGATTCGGCCGGACCGCGCCGCCCGAGGATCACGACCTCCTCGATATTGCTGCGCCGCAAGGCCGTCAGCGCCCGCTGCGAGACATCGGTGCTCGCCAGCAGCTCCGGATCGGTGGTCAGGATGCGCGCCACATCCAGCGCCACATTGCCGTTGCCCACGATCACCGCGCGCCGCTGCGACAGGTCGAAGTACCGGCCCGCCTGCTCCGGATGCCCGTTGTACCAGGCGACGAAGTCGGTGGCGGAGACGCTGCCCGGCAGCCCCTCCCCCGGAATCCCGAGCTTGCGGTCCGAGGACGCGCCCACGGCGTAGATCACCGCGTGGTGGTGCGCCAGCAGCTCCTCGTGCGAAACATGTTCGCCCACGGTGACATTCAGGTACGACCCGAATCCCGGCTGCGCCGAGATCACGTCGAAGAGATCGCCCACCTGGCGGGTCTTGGTGTGGTCGGGCGCGACGCCGAAGCGGGCCAGCCCGTAGGGCGTGGTCAGCTTGTCGAACACGGTGACGGAAACCCCTGGCTGCGTGAGCAATTCGTCGGCCGCGTACATGGCCGAGGGCCCCGACCCGATGACGGCCACCCGCAAGGGTTCCCGCCCCGGCTTGACCTCCGCCGCCGGAACCGGCTTGGCCAGCAGCGGTCGCGGCCGCTCCTGCCGGTAGAAGTCGGCATTGATCTCGATGAACGGAAGCTGTTCCGCGGTCAGCTTTTTCGACGAGGTGATGGCGTCCACCGGGCACGCGGTGGCGCACGCCCCGCAGTCCACGCAGGCCTGCGGGTCGACGTAGAGCATCTCCGCGGTCAGGAAGTCCGGCTCATCCGGGGTCGGATGGATGCAGTTGACCGGGCAGGCGTAGACGCAGGACGCGTCGCTGCAACAGGATTGGGTGACAACGTACGGCACTGGACGGTCCCCTTCCCTACGCGACCTTGCCGGAACGGATCGGCTCCGAGCGGTAGCGCGAGGCCGCGCCGTCGATGCCGAGCAGCTTCCACACCCGCTTGGAGATGGGGTTCATCAGGCCGATCTCCTGGGCCAGCGCGCGCACGTCGATGAAGTAATCGCTGAAGACCTGCTTGGCCTCCTTGGAGCCGTAGAACAGTTCCTTGCGTACCGACTCCGGAATGTCGAACTCGCGGAAGAACTTCTTCGGCGGCGTCGCGATGGAGCGGCCGAGGATGAACATGACGATCGGCATGGCGATGGAGAGCACGAACCGGTTGGCGACATTGCCCTCGGGCACATGCTGCTTGAGGAATTCGTGCGCGAAGGAGATGTGGCGCGCCTCCTCGGCGACGTGGATGGACATGACGCCGCGCATGATCGGGTGCACCTCCTCGCCCGAGCGCAGGATGTCCTTCTGGATGTGGTCGATCGGCTCCTCGCCGGCGAGCACGGCCATGAAGAACAGGTTGGGGAACATGACCGCGACGGGCACGCCGAGGAAACGCAGCTGCCGGACCAGCGGACCCATCCCGGGCACGTCCGCGCCGATGCGGTTCACCATCTCCTGAAACATCAGGGTGTGGTTGAGCTCTTCGGACATCTCGTGGGTGCAGTAGCGGAATTCCGCGTCACCGTTGGGCAGCGAGAAGGTGTGGTTGACCATGCCGCTGATCAGGATGGACTCGAACTGGAGGCCGACCTTGGCGACATTGGCCTGCCGGTACTTGCCGATCGCGATCTTCTGCTCGTCGCTCCGCGCCAGGTACCACGGGTGGCGGCCCAGCGGGTCGGCGGACGCGGGCAGGATCCAGCGCTCAGGCTTGGCGTTGGCGTCGAAGTCCGGGTTTTCCCAGTCGATGTCCTCGTAGGGATCGAAGTTCTTGTTCACCGACCCTTCCGAGAGCAGAAGCAGCTTGTTCGCATACTCCTGGGCCTCGGCAACCACGGGGTCGACGGTCGTCGTGGTCGGAGACATCGTCGTCACCTCTCCATAGGAAGCATTTATCTGTGCCCCATGGTTACACCAAACTGGAGAGCCGTCAACAACTGCTCGCAAGCATGCTTGCAGAAGCTAGCGCAGCGTGACGCACGATTCCGAGCAAACCGGCCGGTAGCAGGACAAATGATCAGTTCAGAGTGCGGCCACTCTGGTGACACGCCGGAACAGACCCGTCAGCGAATGATGGCGATGTCCGCCCGAATCCTGGGCCAGTAGAGCCTGCCGGGCCGCGATGGCCGCGCCGTCGGCGATCGTGCGCTCGGGATCGGAGGCGACCACGACCGGGCGGGCCAATTCCTTGGCCAGTACCTGCGCGACCTCGGGCGGGCGGGCCGCGCCGCCGACGACCAGGATGCGATCCACATCGGCCATGGTCACGTCCGCGATGCGCAGGCATTTGTAGACCAGCGCCAGCGAACGGCGAATGTGCTCGCTGCGCAACTCACCCGAATCGGCGTCGGACAACCCGCGCGGTACGACTTGGGAGCCCGCGGTGCGACGCAGCTTGCGCGCCACCATGTCTCCGAAGGCCCGGCCGCCGTACTCGACCGAGTGCAGCGGCAGCCCGACCACCGGATTGCTCGGCGCGCCCATGCCCACCCGCAGCAGCGTGATGTCCAGCCCGGACCCCCCGAGGTCGTAGACCAGCGCCAAACCCGGTGTGAGCGGCCCGCGTTCGGCCGCCAGCCAGGCC
This sequence comes from Nocardia sp. JMUB6875, assembly GCF_041154655.1. Lineage (NCBI taxonomy): Bacteria > Bacillati > Actinomycetota > Actinomycetes > Mycobacteriales > Nocardiaceae > Nocardia > Nocardia sp. JMUB6875. Next base: position 26,231 of record NZ_BAAFGR010000084.1, on the reverse strand, counting down.
GCGGCGGCGATCGGCTCGGCCATCAGGGTGGCCTCCGCGAGCCCGACCCCGTCGAGGGCGGTGCGCAGATCGCTGACGAGGTTGGCGGAGTATCCGGCCGGGTGGGTCACCGCGATACCGGCTTCCCCGCTCCCGAGCGGACCGGTCGGCGGCTGCCCGAGCACCTCCGCGACCACGCTGTAGGCGACGGTCGCCACCAGGTCGGCGGCCGAGAGCGCCCGGTGCCCGACCCGTGCGACGGGCGCCCCGCGCTGGGTGAGGTCGGCGAATTCGGTGATGACCCGTCCGTGCCGGGGAATGCGGCCGACCCGCGCGGTCCCGGAACTGTCGAAGGTGAGGGTGGTGCGCCACGTGGAGGGTGGAACACCCTTGCGCCCGGGGGGATTCTTTCCCGATCGATCGGCCGCCGTCGAGCAGACCGTATTGACCGTGCCGATTGACAAGCCCACACCGAACGCCATCATCCACCTCGATCTGACGAGCCGTTTCACGCCAGCCATCTGACCCGACCCGAATTCATGCAACTCCTGCGCCGGATGCTTGCCAACCACCGGACACGAGGTTGTCCGCACGTGCGCCGGTTCGGCGTCAGAACCGCGCTGTCCAGCCAGGCTGGGGGCGGGCACCCCGCGTGTGTTCCAGTCGCGCAATGTTTGCCCGCCTTCGTCGGTTCGCCGGATGCGGGACAGAAGGTGCCGAACGGTTCGGATGTGACGGATGGCGATTGCCCGAAGGTGGCGGGGCGCAGCGAAAAGCGCCCCCGCTCCGGTGAATTCGGAGCGGGGGCGCGGGGAGCTGTCCGGACTCTAGTTGGTCGGCGTCTTCAGCATGTTGCTGCTCAGCACCGACACCACGCTGTAGGCCAGGTTGATCAGGTCCGGGGCGATCCCGGTATTGCCCATGAGCATCTTGGCCAGCGGGCCGAAGAACTTGATGGCCGTCTGCACCAGCGAGCTCATGGTGTCGACATCGAGGCCGCCGTCGGACTTGGAGTTCTTGTCGGTGCCCGGCTTCTGCGTGCCCGGATTCGTCTGCGCGCCGGGGCTGGCCGGGGCGGGCGTCTGCTGACCGGCCTGCGCGCCGGGCGATTGCTGTTGCGGCCCACGTGGTTCCGGCATCGGCTGCGCCACCGGCTTGGCGGCGGGCGTACCAGGCTTGGCCGGCTGCGCCTGCAGCGCGGGCTGACCGGCCTGCGGCTGCTGACCCGACTGCGGCGCCTGCCCCGACTGCGGCGCGGTCTGCGGCGGGGTGCCCGCCTGTCCCTGCTCCATCTGCAGGAACTGGTCGGCCAGCTGCTGGAAGAACTGCAGCCCCGCGTCCATCGGCGTCGCGCCCGGCTGTCCCGGATTCGTCTGTGCCGGAACGGGAGCCTGCGGCGTCGCGGGCTGGGCCGGGGTCTGCCCCGACTGCCCGGGCGCCTGCGCCTGCGGCTGGGTCTGCGGGACCTGGGCCTGCGGTTGCGTCTGCGGCAGCTGCGCCTGGGGCTGGGTCTGCGGCGACTGTGCCTGCGGCTCGGTCTGCGACTGCCCCGGCACCGCGGCCTGCGGCGTCTGCGGCGCGGGCGCCTGCGGCACCTGAGCCTGCGCGGGCTGGCCCTGCACCTCGGCCGGGGTCGGCAGGGCCGGAGCCTGCGGCACCTGCGCCTGCGCGGGCTGGGCCGGAACCGCCTGTCCCGGAGGCGTTACCGTGTCCGACGCCTTCTCGGTGTCCGCGGGCACCGGCACCCCGAGCAGGTACGAGGCGAGGCCCGTCGTGATGGTGACCGCGTGCTTGAGCTGCCCCTCCGGGGTCTCCAGCTGCTGGGCGTCCTCGGCGTTCGCGCCATTGCCCATCTCCAGGAAGACATCCGGCACGGTGGTCAGCGCGGGACCGGCGATATCGGCGCGCGGCTGCAGTCCGTCGACCGCCCCGTTGTAGGTCGCGACCTGATATCCGCTCTGCACGTACGCATCTCGCATGGCCTTCGACGCGGCCAGCCCGGCGCCGGACTGCACCTCGTTGACCTTGGCGTCGGGCACCGGCAGCTGCGGCACGATGAGGTGGAAGCCGTGTCCGTCGGCGGGCCCGCTGTCGGCGTGAATGCTGAGCGCGACATCGGCGCCGGAGGCGTTGGCGGCCTTGGCCCGTTCGTCGACGCAGCCGCCCCAGCCGGTGTCGTCGGGGCGGCTCATGACGACCTTCGCGCCCAGGCCCTCGAGCGAGGTGCGCACCAGCTGCGCCACATTCCAGTTGATGGTGTGCTCGGCGATGCCGTGCAGGCTGGTCATGCCGGTGGTCTGGCACGCCTTGGTGCCGCCGCGGCCGTCGCTGACCTGACGGTTCTCGTCCTGGGAGTGGTTGGGGCCCTGATGGCCCGGGTCCAGGAAGACGGTCTTCCCGGCGAGTTTCTGCGGCAGCTCGGGCAGCGCGGGCGCGGCCAGGGCGGCGGTCGGGACGATCCCGGCCACGGCGGTGATGGCCGCCGCGGTGACGACCGTGCATATTCCGGACTTGGTGATGCTCGGTTTCATAAGCGGACGGCGCTCGGGGCGGAGCGCCCCTCCCTTCCCACTAGTAACACCAGACCCAAATATTCACTTCAAGCTCAAACAGCACTCTGGCAACTTCAGTTACCTTCTGGCAAGCTTCGTGATGGAACCGTTACCTGTGGTCAGACGTCCATAAACACCAAATCGGGACGCTGGCGGGCGCGATCGGCAAACCGCACCGATTCGAAACGACACGCCAACTATCCCGCACCCCACGACCGCTACCGCGACGACGCGCGGATCACGCCGAAACGATCTTGTCCCCGTCGACTCGAATGGCCTTGGCATCCAACGCCCGCGGCGCCGGGCCGGTCGCGACGGTGCCGTCGAGATGGAAGCTGCTGCCGTGGCACGGGCACTTGATCACGCCGTCGGCCACCGCGTTCACCTTGCAGCCCAGATGCGTACAGGTCGACGAGAACCCCTGGAACGTCCCCGCGGTGGGCTGGGTGATGACGACGTCGCCGGCGATGACGCCGCCGCCGACCGGAACGTCCTTGGTGTAGGCCAGCTCGTCGGCGTCCTGCTTCTTGGCCGGCGCCTCGCCGTTCTTGGAACTGGGCGCGGCCGAGGCGGGCTGGTCGGAGCCGCTGCTGCAGCCCGCGACGGTGAGCGCGGTGGCGGCGACCGCGGTGGCGGCCAGGGCGGTGCGGCGGTCCACGGCGAATCCGCCGGGCGCACGGGTGGTGTCGGTCATCGGTAACTCCTCGCTTCGGAGCCGGCCCGCCGGGTGCGGGTCGGCCACTCTTGTTGGACGTGCGGGGAGCGCTACGGGTTCACGCGCTGAGCGGCAGTCGGCGCAGGGAACGCAGCGCGTAGTGCACTCGGGTCTTGACGGTGCCGACCGGTATGCCCAGGTCCGCGGCGACATCCTGGTAGGCGCGATCGCGCAGGATGACCTGCACGACGGCGTCGCGCTGGGCCGCCGGAAGCTGGGCGAGCAGGTCGGCGACCAACAGCCCGTCGGTCAGATCTTCCACGAAATCGGGGCGGGCGCAGTGGTTTTCGGCCTGTTCGCCGATCTCGTCCCAGCTGGCGTCGCCGGGGCGGGCGGCCCGGAAGCGGGCGGTGTCGATGAGGACGTTGCGTTCGATGGTGAGCAGCCAGGTGCGGACACTGCCACGCTCGGGGTTGTAGCTGGCGCAGGCGCGCCAGGCCCGCAGCAGGGTCTCCTGCACCGCGTGCTCGGCCAGGCCCGGATCGCCGAGGCGGCCCATGGCCCGCCAGTGCAGCAGTCCGCGATCGGCGGCGAGCACGGCCGCCAGGCCCGCGTCGGTGCACAGCCGGGCGCAGTGTGTCGCGCAGCCGGTCGCGACCGGGCGAAGACTTCCCATGCCCTGAATATCGTGGGCAGAGCCAAAAGAGCATCGCCCGCGATTGTTCATTTACTCGAATCCGGGCGATTTCCCGAAAACAGACCGGAATCTCTGATAGACACCGCCCCGGGAGACGCGGGGGTCACCCGAACGCCGCACGACGGGAACCGTGCGGCGCAAAGTGAGCTGCTCAGGGAGGAACACTGTGCGTGCAGGCGCGCTCGTGGCCGCGGGAGCCTTCGCTTCCGCGTTGACAATGGCCGCATCGGGGATCGCGGCCGCCGAACCGGCCACCGATATCACGGTGGACGGGACCTATGTGGTCAATGTGGATATCAAGCCGGGGATCTATATCGGCGATGGTTCGCCGGACCCGGCCAATGGCGGCTGCTTCTGGCGGCGGCTGTGGAAGATCCAGACGCCCCAGGATTATCCGGATCCGAACTACTACATCATCGCCAGCGACTTCGTCCGCACCAAGCCGGTCACGGTCGAGATCAAGGCGACGGATGTCGGCTTCTCCACCCAGAACTGCGGGGCCTGGCACCTGACGCCCGCGCAGCCGAACACCGGCTCGGCCGGATAACCCTTCTCGCGTGAAGGAAATCGGGCAGTCCGATTAGGGTGATGGCATGACCAGGCAGAAGATTCTCATCACCGGCGCTAGCTCCGGACTGGGTGCGGGCATGGCCCGCGAATTCGCGCGGCGCGGGCGGGATCTCGCGCTGTGCGCCCGGCGGGTCTCGAATCTCGAAGAGCTGCGGGATGAGCTGCTGGCCGCCAATCCCGGGATCACGGTCGCGGTGCGTGGGCTCGATGTCGACGATCACGCGGCCGTGCCGAAGGTCTTCGAGGAGTTGCGCACCGAACTCGGCGGGCTGGACCGCGTCATCGTCAATGCCGGAATCGGCAAGGGCGCGCGCCTGGGCACCGGGCGCGCCGACGCGAACCTCGCTACCGCCACCACGAATTTCGTGAGTGCGCTGGCGCAGGCCGAGGCCGCGATGAGCATCTTCCGCGCGCAGAACGCCGGGCATCTGGTGCTCATCTCCTCCATGAGCGCGGTGCGCGGGCTGCCCGGCAAGAAGGCGGCCTACGCGGCCAGCAAGGCGGGCGTGACCGCGCTGGGTGAGGGCCTGGCCATCGAATTGCGCGGCACCCCGATCAAGGTCACCACCGTGCAGCCGGGCTTCATCGCCACCGACATGTCCGCCAAGGCGGGCGACGCCAAACTGGTAGTGCCGCTGGACAAGGGCGTCGATTCCATGGTGGCCGCCATTGAACGCGAGGGCGTGCGCGCCTCGGTCCCCGAATGGCCTTGGCGGGTACTGGGATTGGCGATGCCGCTGCTTCCTCGCGCGATCATGGCCCGGATGGGTTGAATCATCGCCCGGATGGGTTGATCGACCGCTAGCATCGCGGCCATGGCGAAGTTCACCACCCACGACGGGCTGGAGCTCAACTACACGGTGTGGGAGGGCGACGGCGTTCCGGTGGTGCTGCAGCACGGAATCGTGGCCGACACCAATGCCAATTGGATGAGTGTGGGTGTGGTGGCCGCGCTGCGGAAGGCGGGGCATCACGTCATCTCGCTGGACGCCCGCGGGCACGGGCGCTCGGAGAAGCCGCACGATCCGGCCCGATACTCCTGGCGGGCCATGGCCGATGACGTGCGGGCGCTCTACGACGAGCTCGGCCTGGATCGGGCTGCACAGGTGGGCTATTCGATGGGCGGTATCATCTCGCTGCTGGTCGCACAGGCCGACAAGCGGGTGGAGCGGCTGGTCATCGGCGGTATCGGCTCCGGCGTGGTGGACTGCGGCGGAATCGATTGGCGCGTCATCGAATCCGCCGACATCGTGACCGCCATGACCGCGGACCCGGCCGAGATCGTGCCGAACGCCCGCATATTCCGCCTGCTGGCCGATGCGCTCGGCGTGGATCGCGACGCCATCGCCATGGTGGCGACCGGCCTGAACGAGGCGCCGATCGAAAACCTCTCCGCCATCACGATTCCGACCCTCGTCCTGGCGGGCGACGCCGACCCGTTCGCGGCCGAACCCGAACGTCTCGCCGCCGCCCTCCCCGACGCGAAATGCGTCGTAGTCCCCGGCGACCATCTCGCCGCCGTCGCCGACCCGGCCTTCTCGTCAGCCCTGGTCGACTTCCTGAAGTGAGAATCCGCCAGCAATTCCCGGGGTTTCAGGGGTTTACCCCTGAGAGTTACGAGAGTTGTTCAAAATTGCTTGCGGTGCGGGACGAACTCCAGGCTGAGCAGTGCCAGCGCCACGATCAAAACCTCGCGCCAGCGCAGGAGCACGAACCGCTGATCGCCGAAGGCGTTGAACTTGCGTAGGAATCGGTACAGCGATTCCAGCCGGATGAGCGGATCACCCGCGCGCACCGCCAGATACACCACCTGCATGGTCCGCGACCGCTGCTTGTCGGCGAAAATCTCCGGAAACGCCGCGAACGCCAGCGAGATTCGCTTGATCCCGCGCTCGCGCGCGTAATCCACCAGATCCACGATCATGCGCTCGTCGAGCCCGTTGGGCGCGTCGCGCCGCCGCCAAGGAACGTCGAGGCTGAGTTCCTGACCGTTGCCGGACATGCCGTAACGCTGGAAACCCGCCACGCGCCCGTCGGCGTCGCGCGCCATCACCACCAGCATGCCGGGGTGCCGCCCGTCGAGCAGGTGGTCGAGGATCATGGAGAAGCCGCGGGTCTGCCGCCCGTGCCCCCATTCGTCCACGATGGCGAGCAGGGTTTCGCGCTGCGGTTCGGTGAGCGCGACCTCCGGCAGGATCTCGGTGGTTACGCCGAAGTTCTTGGTGCGGCTCACGGCCTGGCGCAGATTGCGGAACTTGCGGCCCACCATGTCGAATCGGCCCACGTCGATGACCACGTCGCGCCCGATGGCGATGGCCCGCAGCCCGCGATGGTCGACCGCGCGCCGCTGCCAGGTCTGGGTGAGTTCCGGGCTCGCGCCCAGCACCGCGATCTTCCAGCCGTGGCTGCCCGCGAAAAGCGAGAAATCGGTGAGCAATTCGGGGAAGCTCCCCGCCTCGCCGATGGGATCGCCCGCCACGACGGCGATTCCGAGCCGGGCCCGGTAGGCCAGCGCCGCGGAACCGTCGGCATTGAAGTAGTAGCTCTTGGAGGAGTGAAGCGCGAAGGGGGCCAACGGATCCCCCTGACTGCGCCGCACCAGGTCGGCCACCCGCGGCAGCTGTTCGGGCTGCGGCTTGCTGCCCTGCGGCAGCACCAGGAGCGCGCCGCTGGCCGCGAGGAAGACGAAGCCGACCGCCGGATGCTCGGTCCGGTAGCTGAAGTTGGAGATCACCAGCGTCATGGCCGCGAAGGTCAGATGCGGCAGGGTGATGGGCCGGCGCAGGTAGAGACCGCGGGCCACGAACAGCCCGGCGAAGGAGACGGCCACGAACCAGCCGTGGTCATTGCCCTCCCGTGACGCGCGCTCGGCCGCCCACACCAGAATCACGCTGCCCAGTACCAGTGCGCCCATCAGCCCGACCCGGGTGTTGGGTCCGGCGGTGAAAGTCGTCTCCCGGTACGCGGTCAGCGTCGGATTCGGTATGCGTTCCTCACGCATCTGAGCCCCTCTCCTCCACGCGCGAAAGCCCCGCGGGCCCTCTCCCCATGGCGATCATCCCATGACTCCTCTTCGACACACTATGCCGGAGAGACGATTCGGTGCAGCCGGATATTCCTGCGGCACGGGCCGCGCTACTCCGGCCACCCGAGGCGAGGCGAGGTCAGCACGGGATCGGTGATGCCATTGTGGCAGGCCAGACCGACAGCGTCCCAGCCCGCGAGACGCGAGCCCGCTTCGTAAGCGGATTGAAAGAAATCCATGGCCGTACCGATCGGGTCGGCGGCGGTGCGCACGTCGTCATAGGGCAGGTAGGCGTTGTGACCGGAGCCCGAGACCATCCATTTCGCCGCGGCCGGGCGCAGGGGCTGATCGCTGAGTCCGGCGGGTTCGGGTGCGGTGTAGGAGTAGAAAGTGGGCGCGGGGACCTTGTCGTCGCCGAACCAGAATCCGGCGCTGATCACCTCGCGTGAATACGCCTCACGGGTGACCGGATCCACACTGTCGGGCATGGCGATCTTACGGTCGGAGAAGCGCTGCACCGCGAGATCGAAGGTGTGCCAGAAGAGCTGGACCGGTGAGATCTTGCCGGAGTAGGTGGCGCTGAAGCGTTCCAGGATCCGGCCCACCTGGCTCTGCACGTGGAAGGCGCGCAGCGCGGCGGCCGGATCGTAGGTGTGGTGTTCCTCGTCCTCGTCGAAGGGCCGCCCGTGGTCGGGCAGGTCGAACGGGGTGGGATGCGGAAGCACCACGTCCACGCCCAGATTGCGCAGGCCGTCCATGGCCTCGGTGTAGAAACTCGCCACCGACTGCCCGGCCAGCGGCACCTCTTCCTGCGTGCCGCGGTCGTCCGACAACCGCAGCACGTGGTCGAAGAAGTCGAAGGCGCAGGTGAATACGGGGCCTTCGCTCGCCGTCCCCAGGGGCACGGTGGTCCAGCCGCGGGCGGTCAACCGGTAGGTCATATGCCACCAGTGATTGCGTCTGATGCCCTTGGCCAGCGCCACCTTGCCGATGATCTGGGCGTAGCGGTGCAGGGTTTCCTTGGTGGGCCGCCACGAGTCGAGCGGGATGGCGGGCAGCAGTTCCTCGGCCATTCGATCACTGTAGCTATCGATCGGCTATCGCCCGTCCCCGGTGTGCCCGGCCAGCAGTTCGCTGAACGGCCGCACCGCGCCGACCCGATTGCCGGAGCTGCGGTGGCGGACCGGCTCGTCCTGCAGGAAGCCCTGCACGGCGGCCGGCTCGGCGACGATGAGCTGAGCCAGTTCGGCGGCCGCCCGGTGCACGCGCTCGGTCAGGCCGGTGGAGCCGAAATCCTCGGTAGCGGCGAAGACACCGGTCGGCACGACCACCGCGCGCAGGTAGCCGAACAGTGGCCGCATGGCGTGGTCGAGCACCAGGGAATGCCGGGCGGTGCCCGCGGTGGCAGCGATGAGAACCGGCATGCCGCTGAGCGATTCGGTGTCCAGGACGTCGACGAACATCTTGAACAGGCCGCTGTAGCTCGCGGTGAAAACCGGTGTCACCGCGATCAGGCCGTCCGCATCGGTCACCTTCTCCCGGGCCGCGGCCACGGCGGGCGTGGGCAGTCCGGTGGTCATGGTGGTGGCGAGATCGCCTGCCAGTTCCCGCAATTCGATTACCTCCACCTCGAGGCTCTCCCCGCGCCCGCCCACCGCCGCGGTGACCGCGGCGGCGAGCTGGTCGGCGAGCAGCCGGGTGGACGAGGGCTGCGAGAGCCCGGCGGTCAGCACTACCAGTTTGCGACTCACGTTCGTCCTCAATTCTTTTCGGCGAGCACGCGCTCGCGGGCGGGCTCGACCAGGTGATGCGGGGCGTCGGGACCGGCGGCCACCAGCGACGCGTGGGTGAGCGGATCGCTCGGCACATTCGCCGGGCGGCGCGCCTCGAATTCCTTGCGCAGCACCGGAACAACTTCCTTGCCCAGGATCTCGACCTGCTCCAGCACCATCTCCAGCGGCAGGCCCGCGTGGTCCATGAGGAACAACTGCCGCTGGTAGTCGCCGACATTGTCGGCGAAGCCGAGGGTGCGTTCGATGACCTGCTCGGGGGTGCCGACGGTGAGCGGGGTCAGCTCGGTGAAGTCCTCCAGCGACGGGCCGTGGCCGTAGACCGGCGCATTGTCGAAGTAGGGCCGGAAGATTCGCTTGGCCTCGGCCGCGGTCTCGGCCATGAAGGCCTGCCCGCCGAGTCCGACGATGGCCTGCTCGGCCGCGCCGTGGCCGTAGTGCTCGAAGCGGCGGCGGTAGAGGGTCACCATCTGCTTGGTGTGCTCGGGATTCCAGAAGATGTTGTTGTGGAAGAAGCCGTCACCGTAATAGGCGGCCTGCTCGGCGATTTCGGGCGAGCGGATGGAGCCGTGCCACACGAACGGCGGGGTGCCGTCCAGCGGTGCGGGTGTCGAGGTGTAGCCCTGCAGCGGGGTGCGGAACTTGCCCTCCCAGTTGACGGTTCGCTCGCGCCACAGCCGCCGCAGCAGGTGGTAGTTCTCGATCGCCAGCGGGATGCCGTCGCGAATGTCCTTGCCGAACCAGGGGTAGACGGGTCCGGTGTTGCCGCGGCCCATCATGAGGTCGACCCGGCCGCCGGCCAGGTGCTGCAGCATGGCGAAGTCCTCGGCGATCTTCACCGGATCGTTGGTGGTGATCAGGGTGGTCGCGGTGGACAGCGCTAACTTTTCGGTCTTGGCCGCGATGTAGCCGAGCATGGTGGTCGGCGAGGACGGCACGAAGGGCGGGTTGTGGTGCTCGCCGGTGGCGAAGACGTCGAGGCCGACCTCTTCGGCCTTGAGGGCGATCGCGACCATGGCCTGGATGCGCTCGGCCTCGGTCGGGGTCCGGCCGGTGGTGGGGTCCATGGTGACGTCACCGACGCTGAATAGTCCGAACTGCACGGGTCCTCCTGTGGTCGCTTCCACACTTGGTGGATATGGCAACCACATGAACACGGCCCGTCGCGAAGGTATTCCGGGGCCCGTCGGGGGCGTGATTCGCGCCACTCCGGCGCATACCGGGCAACCCGCGCCCCCGGTCCGGATTTCGGGCGGCACCTGCCACATTCATAGGTCCGAGGACTGCGGAGTACCCGCAATCCACTTGCGGGTACAGCGAAACACTCAGTAGTGCAAGATCTTTCGACGTATCCTGAACATTCCCCGCGCAACGCCGGAGATCTCGAGCATGGACAGGGGGTAGATCCAATGGCGGACAATACCGTCGGTACGGCATACGCCGTTGTCGTGACCGCGGTCGCCGATCCTATGCAGGTGGAGGGCCTGGAATGGGATCGTGCGGTGGAATACCTGCCCAGCATCGACTCCCATCTCATGCGGAAGTGGGTCCGCGCCCAGGAGGCGGGCCCGGGCGCGCGCCACGGGGTGGTCATCCCCGGCCCGCACCGCCGCGTCACCCCGCGCCACCCGTACCGCGAGGTCTGCGTCCCCTCGGCCGAATACCAGCTGTTCAGCGCGGCCGTGCGCACCAACCGCCGCCGGGTCCTGGCCACCACCTGCCCGGAGGAGGAGGCCCGCCAGCGAACCCGCCTGGTGTCCTCGACACGATGACCCCTGCGGATCTCCAGGAGTGCAGGGGCTCCCGGAGATCCGCGGACAGCTCGTCGATCACATTCCCAGTGCGGCCGATGCCGCCGCGGTGCCTTCCACTCGGGCGCGGATCTTCGCGAATGCTGTTTCGCGCGAGGTGGATACGTCGTCGCCGAAGGGTGAGAAGCCGCAGTCGTCGCAGGTTCCGAGGCGGTCGGCGGGGAGATATCGCGCGGCGGCGAGCACCCGGTCGCGGACCTGATCGGAGGTCTCCACCGTCGGGTCGATGGGGTCGGTGACGCCGATGAAGATGGCGGCGTCCGACGGCAGGTGGTCGGCGATGATGCGCAGTACCCGTTCGGGATCGGGCTCGCTGGCGAGCTGTACATAGAACCGGCCCGCGCGCATTCGGAACAGCTTGGGCAGTAGTTCGGCGTAGTCGACATCGAGGCTGTGCGAGGAATCCTGATCGCTGCCGGGGCAGGTGTGGATGCCGATCCGCTGCCGTTCGGCCGTCGTGAAGCGGTCGAGCACACGGTTGTTCAGCTCGATGAACTGATCGAGCACGCCGCCGCTCGGGTCGAGTTTGAGCGAGAGGCGGCCCTCGGTGAAGTCGAGTTGGACCGAGTCAGCGCCCGCGTCGAGGGCGGCGCGGATGTCGGCCTCGGACTGGTCCATCAGATCGGAGAGGAACCGTTCGCGCGGATAGTCGTCGATGCCCTCGGGCGGGTACAGCAGGCTCAGCGCGGAGGGCGCGATCACGGCCTGCTTCACGGGCTTGGTCGCGAACTTCTGGGCCGCACGCAGATACGACGCGGCGAAGGTGCCGTAGCGGAACGGCCCGGCGGTGAGCTTCGGCAGCTGCCGGGTGTGGCCGTCCGCGAAGGGAATGACCGCGCCGTCCGGGCTCAGGTTCGAGCGGCCCGTCAGGGGGTACGTCGCGAAACTGGGTTTGCTCTGTTCGCCGTCTGTGACGATGGGCGAACCGGCGGCCTCCATTTGCGTGATCGTTTCTCGCACGGCTTCGTCGTACAGCCCGGCCAGTGCGGCATCGTTGATTCGCCCGGATTGATGTTCCTGAATTCCGTTCAGCAATTGCGACGGCCGCGGAATGCTACCAATCGGTTCGGTCGGCAAGGACATGAGCGCGCTCCCATCGATGTGGTTGAGCTGGCTAGATCTCTTGACGCCCTCAACTTTCCGCCGCCACGCGTCGAAATGTCAACGGCCGGAGCTCGGCTGAACCGTTGACCACCTCTGGGTCGTTATTCGATAAAGGGGAAGCAGGGCGAATGGCCAGTCCACACCAAATCCTAACGATCGGTTCGTTTTTCGGCCCGTACCGGCTGGACCGCCTCATCGGGCGCGGCGGGATGGGCGAGGTGTATCAGGCGTACGACACGGCCAAGGATCGTGTCGTCGCGATCAAGGTGCTGCCGGAGCGGCTGGCGCAGGATCCCGTGTATCGGCAACGGTTCCAACGGGAATCGCATGCGGCGGCACGGCTGCGCGAGGCGCATGTGGTGCCCATTCACGACTACGGGGAGATCGACGGCCGCCTCTACATCGATATGCGCCTGGTCGACGGGGAGAACCTGCGCGAACTGCTGGATCGCGTCGGACCTCTACCACCCGTGACCGCGGTGGAGCTCGTCCGGCAGATGGCCGCCGCGCTCGACGCGGCGCACGGGGACGGGCTGCTGCATCGCGACGTGAAACCCGACAACATCCTGATCACCCGTGACGGGTTCGCGTATCTGGTGGATTTCGGGATCGCGCAATCGGCGACGGACGAGAGCCTGACCACCGACGGCTCCGCGCTCGGTTCCTTCCGCTACATGGCCCCGGAGCGGTTCAGTGCCCGCGACTTCACTCCGGCCGCCGATGTCTACGCGCTCGCCTGCGTGATGTTCGAATGCCTCACGGGCGCAAGACCATTCCGGGGCGACACGAACATCTCGCTCATGCGCGCGCACCTGTTCGACCAGCCGCCACCGCCGAGTGCGTTGCGCCCCGGGGTGCCCGAGACATTCGATGCGGTGATCGCGCGCGGGCTGGCCAAGAATCCGAATGACCGGTTCGGCACGGCGGGCGAGCTGGCCGCGGCGGCACAGGCGGCGCTCAGCACGACTTCCATTGCGTCCCAGCCGCGTTCGGACCGCAAGCTCGCTCGGTGGATGGGTCGAGTGGCGGTGGCGGTAGCCGTGCTCAGCCTGCTCACCGCGTCGATCGGCTTCGCGGGATTGGCGGCCATGCGGCCGAAGGTGACGGGTACGGCGGTGCCGGACGCCAAGGCCCTGACCGGACCCGATATCGAGTTGCTGTCGACGGTGAACGGTGTCGGATACAAGCGCGCCAACTGCACGCACAACCAGCTCGACGACGATTCGATGCTCGCCTTCTTCACCTGCGAGGCCAATCCGGCCACGAATGAGCCGTTCGCACAGTTCATCCGGTTCCGCAGTGTCGATCAGTTGCGTGCGTTCCACACCACGGTGTTCCTCGGCCAGTTTCACGGCGGAGTCTGCGGCGGCGACGCTCCCGGCGTCGACGGGCCCGCGATGGTCGCGGGTAAGGAAATCGGCCGCAGGTCATGCTTTCTCGACACCGGCACCTCGGTGACCGCGCCGCCGCCCGGGCTGGAGCTGACCGACGAGTCCGCGGTGGCGATGGCGATCTTCGTCTGGGATCGCACGGACAGCACGAAATACCGGGACTACTACGCCAAACAGGACGCCAACGTATTCCTCGGCGGCGATAACGCGCCCGGCGATCCCGATTCGTTCACCGACGCCGACCGAGCGCTGCTCGGCTACGCCGGAAAGGACTACCGCCGCACCAACTGTCGGCATCTGAAGCCGAGCGAGGGACAGAACGCGACGCTGCTGTGCGGAACCCCCGACTCGGCGACGATCCTGTACGGCTTCGCCAATGTCAGCGGTCCCAGAGCCTGGTACGAGAATGGTCTGGCCACTGCGTCACCCCACACTTGCGGCAGCAAGACCGGTGCGGACAATGTCTGGCGCCGGTCCAATACCGCTGTGGGACGGTTCTTCTGCTTCACCGACACCACGGAGAAGCCGCCCCGCCCTTGCCTGGCGGCCGAACGTGACGATCAGCCCCTGGCGGTGCTGCTGTGCACCTTGGATCCGGACGATCCGCAAGCGGGGCCGAAGACGGAGGCCGAATTGCTCGCCTGGTTCCAGCGGAATTTCGGATAAGGCATTTGAGAGTTGGTACGGGACAGGCGGCCGACGCGGTGGCGGGGCGTTATTCGCTTAGCAGGCGATTCTGCTTGATCTGGAATCAAGGTGGATCCCGCCGTGCCCGGCTCAGTTCCCGTACTCACTATTCAATGCGCTATTAAGGTGTGGCGCAACCTATTTAATGGATCGCGAAGAGCGAGGCGTAGACCGGGCGGTCGTGCTCGGTCACCATCTGGCCGGCGACCTGCGTACCGGTGAGGGTGTGCAGGCGCAGGTCGAGGTGACGCTCCTGTTCGACGCTGGACATCTCGGTGTCGGCGGGCATCCAGTCGCGCAGGGACTCGGCATGCCGCTCGCGGCCGCGCTCTAGTTCGGCGCGCAGTTCCGCGAGATCGCGCGCCTCAAACGGCTGCGGCTCGACGCGCGGCGGCTCGGCCCGCCAAGCCGCGACACCATAGGCGAAGCACACCAACGGCATCCACATCTCCGCGAAGTAGCGCGGATCGGGAGCGATCTCGAGCCCCGCGAACTTCTCACCGACGAAGAACAGCGCGCCCAGCTGGCCGGGCAGCAGTTCCAGGCGGCTGCGGAACTGGGTGAGCACCGCCCGCTTGCGGGTGAGGATCTGCTCCAGGTGCCCGCGCGGCGGCAGCCCGTACCGGCTGTTCACGGCCGAGATATCGCTCCACAGCTTGGAATACCCGGGCTTGCCGCGCAGCGCGAGCGCCTTGGCGCGCAACTCCATCGGCAGCACGAAGAACCACTGATCGCGGCCCTGCAGGTAGCCGCCCTGCGCGGCCTGCACGCAGCAGGCGTCCTCGAACAGCCGGGTCTCCCCCGCGCTCATGAGCGCGGCCGAGCACAGCGCGTGGTTCTGCGCACCCTCCTGGATGTAGCCGATGTGCAGCGGCACGATGGCCACCCCGGAGGGCGCGCCATTGTGCAGCTCCACGCTGCCGTATCCGACAACGCGATTCAGCTTGAGGCCGGACCGCGGCGGCACGATGCCGGGCCGCTCGGGCCCGAAGATCGGCACGGCGGTGAGCGCGCCCGCGACCTGCGGTGCGCCCAGCGCGTACCCGGCCAGGTCGACCGGCGCACGCACCAGGGTGTCGAGTCGCTTCATGGTGGGAACTCCTTATCCGGCCCGTTCGGCCGGGTTGTGCGCGAGCACGTCGAGCTCGGTGATCAGGGGACGCTCGAACCAGAGCGGCCCGCCCAGCCGGACGACCGAGTCGAGGATGCGGACCAGCCGGGCGCCGGGCCCGTCCGAGCGATGCTGTCGCGCCGCACTTTCCGGGATGTGATCCGTGCCGGGCTCCGGCACGAGCCGCCCGCGGGGACACCCGGGGCGAATGACGTTGTCGAGCAGGGTCATCCGGTCACTCCTTCCAGGCGAGCGTCGAGGTAACGGTGGGCGGCCGCGCGGAGCCAGTCCGCGCCCGCGGGGGTGCGGGCGAACAGCCAGGGCAGCAGGGCGGCGAAATCGTCCTGGTGCCAGAATCCGGTGGTCGGCAGGGCCGGCGCCGGATCGCGCAGGGTGCGGTCGTCGCTGCCGGTGAACATGGCGCGGCACACCATGATCGGGGTCCGCACACCGATGGCCGACAGGGTCGCCGCAACCCGGGCCAGATCGCCGGGTAGCCGGTTCTCGTAGCCGTCGGTCACGACGATCACCAGATCCGGTGCGCCGGAAGCGGTCTCCTCCCCCGCGGTCTGTGGATCCTCGACGACAACACGTGCGGGCACGACGTTCGGTTCACCGAACGGTCCCTCGGGATTCGCGCCCGGCCGCGGACCGTCCATCGCGACAACGGTTTCGAGCGCGTCCAGCACACCCGTCGCCAGGTCGGTCGGGGCGGACTGCCCGGCCCCGACCTCGATGACGCTGAGCCGTGCGCACACCCGATCGAGCACCAGGCGCAGCGCCTCGGCCTGCGAGAGCAGCGCCCATTCGCGCTCGCCGTAGCCGCGCATGGACTCCGACGTGTCCAGGACCAGAGCGACGTGGCCGGGCAGGCGCGGCACGGCGCGCGTCGCCGCGGCGATGTAGGCGGTGAGCGCGGAACCCAGCTCGTGGGCCGAGCCGCCGCGGAAGAGGTGGACCAGGGTCGCCGCGATATCGCCGCGGTTGGTGACAGTGACGATGGACTCGCGCACGCGGACCGGCTCCAGCGGTGCGACGGGCTCGGTGAGCACGGGCACGCCGTGGGTGCCGGGCGCGTAGAGCTGACGTACGCGCTCGACCGCTTGAACCGGATTCGTGGTGAACCGCAGCACCTTTCGGCGCAGCTCGGGCGAATCGACATCACCCTCGGCGATCAGCCGCAGGCAGCCGCGCGCGGTGTTCTTGCCGAGCGCGTGCTCGAAGCAGTCCACCAGCGCGGGGCGGCGGGCGGCGATGAGCAGTTCGGCGTCCGGGTGATCCAGGACGAAGGCGAGGATGGCGCGGGTGACGTGCTTGTGGTTCGCGCGCAGGCGGCGGGCGGCCAGCAGCACTGTGACGACCTGCGCGGGCGGCAACCCGAAAATCAGTGCGCGCGTGGCCTTGTCGAGCACGACGCGGGAGGCCTCGGGCAGGTCGGCGCGCGAGGCGAGCAGCGTCTGCAGCAGGACGCGAGTGCGCTGGCTCTCGTGCACGCCGGGCACCAGCGCGAGCAGCAGGTAGCACTCGGGATCGGTGGCGTGGGCGGCCCGGTGGAATTCCGCGTCGTCCCACGACACGACACCGGCCCGGGTCAGCGTCAGGGGCGCGCCGTGGGTGCGGAGGTGGTCGAGAATGACTGCGGTGTTCACCCATCGAGTATGGGAGCGCCGCACCGCAGAAATCCATTCATTTTCGGTGCGGCGCAGCCATTCTGGATTCAGGAATGGTCGAAAATAATGATTTGACGGACTGCCTTACCATCCGCCAGCAGATCCATTGCCTCATTGATTTCCTCGAGCCGAATGCGCGAGGAAATCAATTTCTCCACGGGCAGCCGTCCGTCCCGCCACATCTGCTCGTAGCGCGGAATGTCCCGGCCCGGAACGGCGGAACCGAGGTAGCTGCCCACGATGGTGCGCGCCTCGGCCGTGATGCTCAGCGGCGGCAGCGTCACGGTCGAGTTCGGTCCCGGCAGGCCGACCGTGATGGTCATGCCACCGGGTTCGGTTGCCGCGTAGGCGGTTTCAAATGCGGCGGGATGCCCCGCGCATTCCACCACATACCGTGCCCGCACCTTTTCCTCGGCGATCTGCTCGGGCGTGTACGTCTCGGTCGCCCCGAGTTCCTTCGCCATGGCGAGCTTGTCGTCCATCCGGTCCACGGCGATAACCCGCTCCACGCCAACGGCTTTCGCGGTCAGCAGCGCCGCCATCCCGACGCCGCCGAGCCCGACCACCATGAGGCTGTCCTCGGGCCGCGGCTTCGCCACGTTCAGCACCGCACCGCCGCCGGTGAGCACCGCGCATCCGAACAGCGCCGCGATCTCCGGCGGCACCGAATTGCCGACGGGCACAAGCGAAGCCCGGTCCACCACGGCATGCGTGGCGAACCCGGATACCCCGAGGTGATGCCGCACCCGCGCGCCACCCCGTGACAGGTGCCCGCTGTGGTGCAGCAACTCCCCGGCCGTGTTCGCGGCGGTGCCCGCGGCACAGGGCAGTTGCCCGTCCCGCGCGCACGCGTCGCAGTCCTCGCAGCGCGGCAGGAAGGACATGACCACCCGTTGCCCGGTAAACAGATCGGCGACCCGTTCCCCGACCGCCACCACGGTGCCCGCGGCCTCGTGGCCGAGCAGCATGGGCAGCGGGCGCGGCCGATTGCCGTCCACCACACTGAGATCCGAGTGGCAGAGCCCGGCCGCCTCGATGGCGACCAGGACCTCGGTGGGTCCGGGATCGCCGAGTTCGAGCTGGCACACGCTGATCGGGCGGGAGTCCGCGTAGGGCCGCTCGCGCCCGATCGCCTCCAATACCGCGCCGCGAATGTGCATCAGATCTCGACCATCTGGTAGTCGGCGACGTAGCCGCCCAGGTAGCGCAGGTGGTCGGTGGAGTCACCGAGGGTGTGCTCGATGGCGGTGAGCCGCGCGGTGTAGTGGCCGACCGGGTATTCGTCGGTCATGCCGATGCCGCCGTGCATCTGGATGGCCTCCTGCCCGATATGCCGGGCGGAGCGGCCGATACGCAGCTTGGCGCGCGACGCGACGACCGGGTCGACGATGCCGTCGGCCAGCGACATGGACGCGTACATGCTCATGCCGCGCGCCAGTTCGAGCGAGACGTACATGTCCGCGGCGCGCTGGGTCAGCGTCTGGAAGGTGCGCAGCGGGACGCCGAACTGCTTGCGGGTCTTCAGGTATTCGGCAGTGAGCCGCAGCGACTCCTCCATGGCGCCGATGGCCTCGGCGCACAACGCGGCCTGCGCCCCGGCCAGGGCGGCCTGGATCGCGGCGGACGCATCGCCGGGCTCGCCGAGCGGTTCGGCCGTGACACCGTCGAATTCGATGTCGGCGCCGCGCGTTCCGTCGTGTCCGGCATAGGTCCGGCGGCGCACGCCCTCGGCGGTGGGATCGACCAGGAACAGCCCGACGCCGCCCTCGACGGCCGCGCTGACGATCAGCAGATCGGCGCAATCACCGTGGGAGACGGGGTGTTTGCGGCCGGTGAGCCGCCACCCGTCCTGCCAGACCGCCTGGGTGGCGGTCTCGGTGGCGGGCCAGCGCAGGCCCGGTTCGCCGTGCGCGAAGGCGAGCTTGAGCTCCCCCTCGGCGATGCGCGGCAGCAGATCCTTGCGCTGCGCGTCGCAGCCGACGGTCGAGATGAGCCAGCCCGGCAGCAGCGCGCAGTCCAGCACCGGTTCGGGGGCGAGGCTGCGGCCGATCTCGGTCATGATCAGCATGGCCTCGATGGGGCCCGCACCCATGCCGCCGTCCTCCTCGGCGAAAGTCAGTCCGAGCAGGCCGATTTCGGCGAAGGTGGCCCAGATCTTGGGGTCCCAGCCGAGCTCGGTGCCGATCATTTCGTTGCGGCGCTCGGGGGTGTAGCCGCGCGAGAGCACGTCACGCACCGTGTCGCGCAGCATTTCCTGTTCGGGGGTGAGATCGAAATCCATTGTGCTGCCTCACAGTCCGAGGATCGTCGAGGCGATGATGCCGCGCTGCACCTCGTTGGATCCTCCGTAGATCGATGTCTTGCGATAGTTCAGGTAGGTGGCGGTGCTGCGGCGGGCCCAGTCGGGATTCGACTCGTCCTCGCGTGCGACCGAATCCGGCCCGGCGATGTCCACGAGCAGTTCGGTGACCTCCTGCTGCAGCTCGGTGCCGCGCAGCTTGAGGATCGAGGAGACCGGGTTGGGCTTGCCGTCGGCCGAGCCCGCGGCGACCCGCAGCTGCACCAGTTCCAGTGCCAGCAGCTCGTTCTCGAGTTCGGCCAGGCGGGTCGCGAACAGCGGATCGTCGAGCAGGGTCTTCTCACCCAGGCGGGTCTGCTTGGCGTGCTCCTTGGCCAGCCACAGCTTCACCTTGGTCTGCCCGACCGCGGCGATGCCGGTGCGCTCGTTGCCGAGCAGGAACTTGGCGTAGGTCCAGCCCTGGTTCTCCTCGCCGACAAGCTGATTCGCGGGGACCCGGACGTTCTCCAGGAACACCTCGTTGACCTCGTGGCCGCCGTCGATGAGCTTGATCGGGCGCACGGTGACGCCGGGGGTGTCGAGCGGGAAGAGCAGCATGGAGATGCCCGCCTGCTTCTTGGGCGCGTCCGGGTTGGTGCGCGCCAGGCAGAACATCCAGTCGGCGGACTGGGCGGCGGTGGTCCAGGTCTTCTGGCCGTTGATCACGTACTCGTCGCCGTCGCGCACCGCGACGGTGCGCAGCCCGGCCAGGTCGGATCCGGCCTCGGGCTCGGAAAAGCCCTGGCACCACCAGATGTCGAGGTTGGCGGTGGCGGGCAGGAAGCGCTCCTTGAGCTCCTGCGCGCCGAAGTGCGCGATGACCGGGCCGATCATGTTCGTGTTGAACGTGAGCGGCTCCGGCACCGAGGCCAGCTGCATCTCGTCGTGCCAGATGTGGCGCTGGATCGGGGTCCAGTCCTTGCCACCCCATTCGACCGGCCAGTTCGGTGTGGCCAGCCCGTGCGCATTGAGGATGCGCTGGGTGGTGACGATGTCGTCCTTGCTCAGATCCTGCCCGTGCCGGTGCCGGTTGCGGATCTCGGCCGGGATTTCGCTCCGATAGAACGCGCGCAGCTCGTCGCGGAAGGCGAGCTCGTCGTCGGTGAGCGCTAGTTGCATGCGTTGACCTCCAGTTCCATGGCTACCCCCGCCATCGCCGGATATGATACACAGAGACTGTCGTGTCTCAAATAGGGTCGTATACTCGAACGTCCCAGCACCCCGAAAGGAGCGTCCGTGCTCGAAGAAAGCGCACTCGGCGCCGGCGAACTCATCGCCCGGCGGCATCGCGAGGGCAGCCTGCCCGGACAGCGCACCGACGCGCACCGGCTGGCGCTGGTCATCGAGGGCGGCTCCTCGCGCGGCGCGTACTCGCACGGAATGGCCATGGCCATCGAGGAATTGGGTGTGCTGCCCTGCTTCGACGCGGTGTACGGGGCCTCGGCGGGCGCGTTGAACGCGGCGTGGCTGCTGTGCGGGCGGGCGGTGGAATCCAAGCGGGCCTGGAATCCCGAGGTGATCAATCGGGTGATCAATCCGAGCCGGGCGCTGCGCGGCGGCAAGGTGGTCGATACCGAGTACCTGGTGCACACCGTGTACGAACGGCTGGTGCCGATGGATTTCCCGGCAATCCTGGCCAATCCCATCACTTTCCACCCGATCGCCACCGACGCCGACACCGGCGCGGCCGTCGATCTGCATCCTGAGCTCAGCGATCCGCACTCGGTGCAGATCGCTCTGAAGGCCTCGACCTGCCTGCCGATCCTGGCCGGGCGACCGGTCCGCATCGGTACGCGGCGGTACGTCGATGCCGGGCTCTCCGAATCCGTCCCGGTGCGCACGGCGCTGGCGCAGGGGGCGACCCGCGTGCTGGTGCTGCGCACCCGGCGCGATGACGAAACCATGCGTCCCCCTTCGACTCTGGAGACCCGGGTGGTGGCCCGCTTCCTGTCCCGGCACGCGCCGGGCACCGTCGAGCCGTGGCTCGGGCGGGTGCGGCGGCACCACAGCGATGAGGCCGACTTCGGTTCCGATCCGGCCGTACTGCAGATCCGCCCGCCGCACAGCGCCCCCGACATCGGCCGCGTCACCCGCGATCCCGCGCTGCTACAAGAGGCGCTGACACTGGGACGCGCCGCGACCGCCGCGGTCCTGTCGGCGTACCTGGCCCCTAAGCTGTCCGCGTGACGCGCGCGGAGGGAACCAGAGCGCCGGGCCGCCCGGGCGCGGCCAGCCCGGAGGATGTGCTCGAGGCGGCCATCGAGGTCTTCCTGGCGGGAAAACGGCTGGACGTCAATGCCATTGCCGCCCAGCTGGGGGTGGGCCGGGCCAGCATCTACCGCTGGTTCGGATCCCGGGACGGGCTGCTGGGTGCGGCGGTGGCGCGGCAGCTGGAGAAGGTGGTGGCCTACGCCGATCGGCGCACCAGCGGAACCGGCGGCGAGCGCCTGACCGCGGTACTGAATCGCACCATCGATCTGCTGGTCGAGAACGATGCGCTGCGTTGGTATTTCGACAACGAGTCCACCGCGGCGCTGCGCCTGATCACCCGTGGCGACGGGACCGTGCACCAGTCGGCGGTGGCCCTGGTCGAGCGGTTCATCGAACGCGCCGAATCCGAGGGCTACGAGCCTCCCATCGAACGCGACACCCTGGCCTACGCCCTGGTCCGGTTGTGGGAGGCCTTCCTCTACAACGATGCGGTGGCGGGGTTCCGTGGTGATGTGGACCGCCTGCGCAAGGTGCAAACCGCCCTACTGCGCGCTTGAGGTCTTGAGCGAGCGCCGCACCCACAGGAAGGTCGCGGCGATGGCGACGACCAGCAGCGGCTTGCCGAGAATCAGTGCGACGGTACCGAGAATGACCACCTTGTTGGCCAGGTACAGCGGCACCATGATCACCAGGTGCACCGTCCAGAAGGCGAACCAGGCCAGACTCACCTTGCGGTGCAGGCGAATTCGCTCCTGCGGGTCGGCGTGGTCGGCGGGCTCCAGGCCGACCTTGCGGCAGATCCAGTGGCTCAGCGACCGTCCGGTCACCAGCGGCACACCGAAAGCCACCGCGCCGATCACGCAGATCAGGATGTCCGGCAGATAGAAGCCGCGACCCTCGCCGGTGATGCCGACGAAGAGCGAGAACACGGCCACGGCCGCGACGCTGATGGCGACGGTCTTGACGGTGTCGCCCTTCACCACCCGGTAGAGGCCGAGCATCACCGCGACCGTGAGCGCGATCAGCACGCCGGTCTCCGCGGTGTCGGTGGCGTATCCGATGAGGAATCCGATGGCGGGGGCCGCGCCGTCGAGCAGATGCCGGGGCCCGCCCAGCGCCATGAACTTGCCCCACATCTCGGCCGCACCCGAACGCTGGTGATCGACCATCGCCTTCCGGTGCCTGCCCGTCTCCACGAGAACTCCTGTAGCCATTGTGCGGCCGCCTTTCCTGCGTCGACCTGGGTTTGTCGAGCCATATTGCAGTCTGACTGTAATAAGAACCGCCCGAGTCAGGCAATGACTTATGACCCACCTCGCGCGCTCCGCGACCTGTGGTCCACGCCACGGGCTATCAAGATCAGGGGGTGGCGATGAGGGGGATGAGTTGTTCGGCGGGGGTGCGGGCGCCGTGGTGGCCTATGAGGGAGGACTCCAAGGGTTCTGCCGCGGGGCGGATGAGGACCGCGCTGCCTTCGGCGACGGCTATGAGGTCGCCGATGCGGGAGGCGATCACCTCGGTGGGCGGGGTCGGGCCGAACCAGTGCTCGTCGATGGCCTGTTCGCGGGCGATGACCGTGGCGTGCGAGGACAGCTCGGCCGTCCATGCCGCATGAGCGTCGGACAGGGCCGCGGGAGAGTCGAGGTAGACGTGGCGGACTCGGGCCTCGCCGCCGATGAGGAGGACGTCGCGGTGCAGGGTGGGACGGGTGTCGAGGTCGATGATGGTGTCCGCGTGGATCATTCCGTGGTCGCCGGTGATCAGCACCGTACAGGTGGGCGGTAGTTCGGCGAACAGGTCGGCGATGCAGGCGTCGATATCGGCGAGCATCGCCAGCCACTGCGGGGATTCGGGGCCGTAGAGGTGGCCGTTGCCGTCGAGGTCGGCGAAGTAGGCGTAGGCGAAGCGCGATGCTCGGTCGGAATGGTTTGCGACAGTGAGGATTCCGCTGCGCAGCTCGTCCAAAGTGCTTGCCGGGTGCAGGATGCCGGGCGCGCGGAAAGCGGCGCGGGTGAGGCCGGATTCGCGTTGGTAGCCCGGGATCACGTAGTGCACTTCCACCCCGTGGGCGGCGAGGTCTTCCAGGCGACTGGGTCGCGGCTGCACGGATTCCGGCGGGAACTGGCCGCGGGCATCCGCACCGGTCGCGCTGTCGAGCTTCCAGCGCAGGGAATTCAGCAGGCGGGGACCGTCGCCGTCGGGCAGGGCGAAGCTGTAGCCGATGATCCCGTGCGTCGCGCAGGGTGCGCCGAGGGCCAGACTCGTGAGGCTGGTCGCCGTGGTGGCGGGGAAACCCGCGGTCAGCGTCGTGGTGACGTGCGCGGCGAGAGTGGGTGCGATATCGTCGATGAGCAGCACGACGACGTCCCGATTGGGTGTGAGCCCTAGCGGATTGCCCGGATCGAGTCCGAAGGTCGCGGCGACGGACGGCAGGATGTCGGCGAGCGTGTGCGGCGTCCCCGGTGATGCACTGGCCATCCGCCGACTCTATTGCCCGCCGTCCCCATTGCCCGAATATGCGAAAACCGCCCCCGGGGAGGCGGTTCTTTCGCTTGCGAGAGCCGGATCAGGCCAGGCCCCACGCCTTCAGCAGGTAGGTGATGTTGGCGGCGATACCGGTGAGGGTGTTGGCCAGGTTGATCGCGGAGGAACCGAGGTCGATGAGCGGCATAACGTGTCCTTCGGGCTGGGTACAAAGTGCAGACCCACTGTATTAGGACTGGCTAACTACGAGCATCATGAATCGACTCACGACCTCGGCGTGCTGTAACCCGGGCCACACCGAAACCGGTGCCGCTCAGTCGCGTTCGGGCAGCCGCAGACGCTTCAACGACAGGGCGTTCAGGGCGACGATAATGCTCGATCCGGACATGGACATGGCCGCGATCTCCGGGCGCAGGACGAAGCCGAAGGCGGGTTCGAAGACACCGGCGGCGATCGGCAGGGCCAGGCTGTTGTAGCCGACGGCCCAGGCCAGGTTCTGATGCATCTTACGCAGGGTGCCGCGGCCGATGCGCAGGGCGGTGGGGACGTCGAGCGGGTCGGAGCGCATGAGCACCAGGTCGGCGGTCTCGATGGCGACGTCGGTGCCCGCGCCGATGGCGATGCCGAGATCGGCCTGGGCGAGCGCGGGCGCATCGTTCACGCCGTCGCCGACCATGGCGACTTTCCGTCCGCCGGACTGCAATTCGATGATCTTGGCGGCCTTGTCGCCGGGCAGCACCTCGGCGATGACGGTGTCGATGCCGAGTTCGGCGGCGATGCGTTCGGCCGTGGCCTGGTTGTCACCGGTGAGCATGACCACCTCGACGCCCATATCGTGCAGGTCCGCAACGGCTTTGGCGGAGGTCTCGCGCGGGGCGTCGGCGATGCCGATGACGGCGGCGGCCTTGCCGTCCACGGCGGCCAGCACCGCGGTCTGACCCGCGCCCGCCACCCGGTCGCGGGCAGCGGCCAGCTCGCCGAGGTCGATGTGCTCCTGTTCGAGCAGGCGGCGATTGCCGATGACGACGCGGCGGCCGTCCACGGTGGCGATCGCGCCGTGACCGGGGACGTTCTGGAAGTCCGCGGCACGAGCGTCGTTCGAGCCGTGCTCCTTGGCGTAGCGCACCACGGACTCGGCGAGCGGGTGCTCGGACTCGCGTTCCACGGCGGCCAGCAGCGGTAGCAGGTCTGATTCGGAAAGCGTTGACCCGGTGACGATTTCGGTCACCTCCGGCTCACCCTTGGTGAGCGTGCCGGTCTTGTCCATCACCACGGTCTGGATGCGGGCCGAACTCTCCAGCGCCATCGCGTTCTTGAACAGCACACCGCGTTTCGCGCCCAGGCCGGTGCCGACCATGATGGCGGTCGGCGTGGCCAGGCCCAGGGCGTCCGGGCAGGTGATGACCACGACCGTGATGGCGAACAGCATGGCCTTGGCGAAGGTGGCGCCGGCCAGCAGCCAGACCACCAAAGTCAGTGCGCCGCCGAACAATGCGACCAGCACCAGCCAGAAAGCCGCGCGATCGGCCAGCTTCTGGCCCGGAGCCTTCGAATTCTGCGCCTGCTGCACCAGATTCACGATCTGCGCCAGCGCGGTGTCCGAGCCGACCTTGGTGGCGCGCACCCGCAGCGTGCCGTTCTTGTTGAGCGTCGCCCCGATGACCGCCGAGCCCGCCTCCTTGTGCACCGGCAGGCTCTCACCGGTCACCATGGACTCGTCGACCTCGCTCGCCCCGTCCTCGACGGTGCCGTCGACCGCGATCTTGGCGCCCGGCCGCACCAGCAGCAGATCCCCGACTTGCACATCGGCCGTAAGGATTTCGACCTCTTGACCGTCCCGGATCACCACCGCCTGCGGCGGCGCGAGATCCAGCAGCGTCCGAATGGCGTCATTGGCCCCGCCCCGCGCCCGCATCTCGAACCAGTGCCCCAGCAGCACGAACGTCGCCAACATGGTCGACGCCTCGTAGAACACCTCCCCGCCGCCGGTCAGCGTAATCGCCAGCGAGTAAAGCCATCCCGCCCCGATCCCCACCGCGACCAACACCATCGTGTCCAGCGTCCGCGCCTTCAACGCCGCCCACGCCCCCGTGAAGAAGATCGTCGACGCATAGAAGATCACCGGCAGACTGAGCACCAATTCCCAGATATCCGCC
>NZ_BAAFGR010000083.1:0-32921 GCF_041154655.1 Nocardia sp. JMUB6875 | reverse complement strand
GCCGAGGCCCTCGCGGCCCTGAAGAACGCGGGCTTCGCCGATGCCACGCATTTGCAGGGCGGAATCATCGCCTGGGCCAACCAGGTTGATCCGTCACTGCCGGTCTACTGATACCCATCCGAACATGACGGATGAGCTGTACCAACCAACCAAGGAGCTCGAGGCAACCTGATGGATGCGATGGCCGATGCGATCCGTGTGATGGCGCACCGATTCGCCGAATTGACCACTACCGCACCGGATCCCGACCGTGAGGTGACCGCGACACCGGGGTGGAGCATTGTCGACGTGCTCGGACATGTCGCCGAGGAGTCGGTTCGTTACCGCGAGTTGGCAGTGGGCCGCGGTGCCTGGCCCGCCAGTGCCGCGGATCTGCCCGCGTTCAATGCCGAGCAGATCCGGGCCCTTCCCACCCGCGATCCGCGCGCGCTCGCGGCACGTCTGATAGGAGGCACCGAGACGCTCCTGGCAACGATCGACGGCTTCGAAGACGATGTGCCGCTCATGATGTTCGATGGCGATCAGCGCGTCCGCGCCGACCGCGCCCGAGGCACGTTTCTGGGCGAGCTGATCGTTCACGGCTACGACATCGCCCGAATGCTGGGCCGTCCTTGGCCTATCGATCCGGCCCATGTGCCGCTGGTCTTCGACGGACTCAACCAGGTCGTGCCCGGGTGGGTGAATGCGCGAGCGTCCGAAGGCCACACCGCCACCTACGAACTACGCCTACGTGGAGCGGCCCGCTACACCTTCGTATTTCGCGACGGCAGGCTCGCGATCGATCCGGCCGACGCGCCCGCGCCAGATGTCCACATCTGCGCCGACCCGGTCACGATGTTGTTGCTCAACTACGGCCGCATCGGTCAATGGCGGCCGGCTCTCACCGGGCAGGTGGTCATGTGGGGTCGAAAGCCCTGGCTGGCCTTGAACTTCCGAGATCGCTTCCTGCCCGCCTGACTGCTGTCGCGGCGGGCGACCGCAGCAATCGAACAACCCGGAGAATTGATGAACCGGTATCGAAAGGCCATCGCCATCACAGTTTTCGGTGGCTCGTTCATGGCTCATACCGCCGCATTCGGTGCGGGTGCGTCAATGGCGAAACCGTTGTACGACGCCGGATGCCGCACCGCAGCGCGCATTCCGGCTCCGGATCCCCACGAATACGACACCTGCATTCACGACAGTTGGGGGAATATTCGGAGATGCCCGCCGTGGACCATCGTCGTTCAGGTCGACGGAGACGTCCGGTGCGTTCCCGAGTGATCCTGAGCCTCTGGTGAAGTGGAATCGCGGAGGCGGCGGCGGTATTCGGATGGGCTGACGGCAACGGTGCGGATGAATGCCCGGCGCATCGCCTCCGGCGTTCCATAGCCGCAGCGGCGGGAGATCTCGTTGATGCCGTCGGTGGTTTCCTCCAGCAGGCGGCGCGCGGTCTCGAGGCGGGTGCGGTCCACGTAGGAGCCGGGCGAGACGCCGATCTCCTCCTTGAACGCCCGGGCGAAGTGTCGCGTCGACATGGTGACCCGCGTGGCGAGCGCGTCCACCGACAGGTCCGCGCCGGGATTCTCGGAAATCCAGAACTGCAGTTCGCGTAGCCGGTGGCGGGCCGCGATCTGGGTGCCGAGCTGAACGCTGAGTTGTGGCTGACTTCCCGATCGGCACAGGAACAACACCAGGTGCTTGGCGACCTTCAAGGCGATGTCGCGTCCGAGGTCCTGTTCGATCATCGCCAGTGCCAGATCGATACCGGCTGTCACGCCCGCGGAGGTCGCCACGTTCCCGGTGCGCACGTAGACCGGCTCGCTGTCGACCCGCACGCCCGGATATTGCTCGGCGAACATTTCGCACATCGACCAGTGGGTCGTCGCACGCTGCCCATCCAGATGGCCGGCCTCCGCGAGGAGAAACGATCCGGTGCAGATGGACATGATTCGCGGAGCCGAGGCCGCATGGTCGCGTAACCAAGAGACGAGTCGTGGATCCTGCCGTGGCGGTCGAGCGCCGACACCGCCGGGAACGACGAGAGTGTGGGCGGGCGGAGCGTCCGCCAGCGCCGTATCGGGAACGAGGGTGAGACCGCCGCATGTCTTCACCGGTTCGCCGTCGACGCTGGCGGTGTGAATCGTATAGGCCTCGGGGACATAAGTGTTCGCTGTCACGAATACTTGCAAGGGCCCGGCGACTTCGAGATTCGTCACCTCGTCGAAGAGCACCACCAGTACATCGCGCCCTGCCATATTTCCATTCTTTGTGGACGAAATGATCGAGGACAAGGACGCATATCCCACCTTTCGAGCCATCACCCGGAACCAGGGGATTATCGGATCAGCGGTGGCTCCGGGTCGATCGGCACAGCGCGGCAGCCACGATGATTCCCGAACCGGTGCTCAGCAGGGAGGCCACGACGGAAGCCGGCAGGTGGCTGTCGTATGGGGTGACGTGGCCGCATCTGCCCAGTTGGCTCAGGCTTCCGGGTGCGAGCAGCCAGCACGACGGCTGCAGTACGACCTGCGCGTTGGGCCCGTCGTTCAGCCGGCCGAGCAGCGCCGCCGCGGTGACAGCGGTCAGCGCACCGGCGAACCCGGCCGTCGCCGGTCCGGCGGTGAGCCGAGTCGCGGTTTGAACCAGGAAGGTCAGCACCATGATCGCGAAGATGTAGAGGCAGATCTCGCCCCTGGCATAGATATTGACGCACGCCCCGGCCCACAGCACCAGCAATCCGAGCCACGGCGCCCACCAGTCCAAATGATCGGTCGGCGCGATGGCCGACCGGCTCGGCGCGGCGAGCACGGCTATTGCGGCACTGGACAATCCCGCGGTGAACACGCCAATTCGTAGTACTCCGCGGAGCGGTTGTGCCGTACCGGCGACCGCTGCCGCGGAGAGGCGCTCGGACAGACCGGTGACGATCAGCGCACCGGGCAGCAGCACGACCACGGCAGCCACGGTGCGCCGCGGACCCGACAACAGGCCCGCGTGCTCGGCGGCGAGGACCGAGCACCCGATGAGCAGGGGCGCCAGAACCGGCAGCAGGGCCCGCAGGACCGTGCTGCGCCGGGCCGCCGTCGCCAGCTGTGCGAGGGCGAACGACCCTGCGCCCGCGGTGATTACGGTCGTCACGGCGGGTTGCATGATCAGGCACAGACCCACCCCGATCGGCACGATGCCCAGATCGGCCACCCACGCGCGGTAGGGCACCGGGCGTTCCGGGACTCGCTCGCCCGGAGTGCCGGGGCCTGGAATGTCCGCGGTTGAAGGGCGTGATCCGACGCCATCCGCTCCTCGTCTCAACGGCCCGACACCTGACGTTTCGCTCATCGCTCCCGCTCGAAATCTGTGCTGATTGGCCCCCGTCTCAACGGCCATCGACGGCCCTCGGTCCGCATGGTCGATCATTGCCGCGATAGTGCTCCACAACAATGACGCGCCTCCCACCTTTCATGCCAAGGTGAAATCCGCTGTGGTACTGGGTTTTCCGGTCTACGGCAACCTTGGTCAGGCGGCCGGGGCCGCGCAGGAAACGCTGAGCTGGACAGGGGCCAGGCAGCGGTCGTCTTGGCAGGCCTGCACGCGGAGGTCGAGGGTGAGGATGGGTGATCGGCCGTCGAGATCGATCGCGACCAGGACGGTGCCGGTCAGGCGGCCGTCCTCGGTCGAGGGAAAAACCGGGGTTTCGCGAATTCGCCACGGGGACTGGGCGGGAACGGCGATGGTGAGGGGCGATCCGGTGTCGGAGCCGGGGACATGAACGTAGTAGTCCGGGGCGATACGCAGGGTGAGATAGGCGGCCACCCGCCGTGGGGCATACCTGCGCGCATGCAGCACAGCGGTCACGGGTTCGGCTGCGGGGCTGTCGGTTTCGATGCCGGCCGAGGATGGAACGAGGGCGCGGAAGGCGGGGGACACCCAGGTGCCGTTGATCCGGGCGTGCGGCAGGGCGGTCCGCAAGCCGTCGATCGCGACCGGGTCGGGGTGGGGGCCGCTGTCGGGATCGCCCTCGATATCCAAGGCGCGCAGTGCGGTTAGTTCGCCGAGCCTGGCGATGCCGGTCGGGCTGAGGTCGGAGCCGTATATCGCCAGGCGCGTCAGGCCGGTCAGGTGCACGATATGGTCGAGGTCGCCGTCGCGCAGGGTGATACCCATGAGGGTCAAGGCGTCGAAGGTGTCCGGGGCCAGCCGGGACAATCCGGTGATATCCGCGTCGCCGATCGTCAGACCGATTTCCTGGCCTGCCGCGGTGGCGATCACCAATTCACCCGCTGCGGCCGCATCGTCGGGAACCGTTGTGTCGTCGGAAAGGATTTGCACGACACCGGGGAGCGGTCCCGCGATGCGAACGGTCCGCGCGGGGCGCGGCGGCACCGGCCGTGGCGACTCGACGGTCGGCGCTGTCGAGTGAAGCGCATCCAATACCGTTGTCAGATCATCCAGATTGGTGCGTCCGCACCATTCGAGGATGATGTCGCCACGCCAGAGCAGAATCAGCGTCGGCACTCCCTGCACGGCATATCGGCTCACCAGATCCGGGTGTGAGTCGAGATCCACCGCCACGACCCGCAGCCGCTCGCTTTCGGCCGCGGCGTACTGCTCCAATTTCGGCGCGAGATCCTGGCACGGCGCACACCACGATGCGGTGAAATCGATCAGCACCGCACGGGATTCGTCGGCGAGAAGCCTTTCCAAATCGGCCGCCACGACAATCGGTTCCACCCGGGAATCGCTCGCGGAACGCGTCCCCGAGTGCGATACGCCCCGTTCACTCCCGGGCAGCTGAGCCATAGCCGGACTGTATCACCGGCTCGGCACGCGACCCTCCGACACAGCCGTGGTCGGTCGCCGAGCGCCTGCCGCGGCCGCGTCCTGGACCAGGGTGTCGAGTAGCGCGGTGTAGGTCAGACCATCGGCGGCGAACATCTGCGGGACCTGTGAGTGCGCGGTGAAGCCGGGCATGGTGTTCACCTCGTTGAGCACAGGGCCGGATTCGGTGAGGAAGAAGTCGATGCGGGCCACGCCGGCGCAGCCGAGCGCGTCGTACATCGCCAGTGCGGCAGCCACCAGTGCGTTGCGCTCCGACAGCGAGACTTCCGCGGGGACACGGAAATCGGCGTGACCGCCGTATTTGGCATCGTGGTCGAAGAGGCCGTCGGCGACGATCTCCAGGAGCGGCGAGACGTGCCGCCCGCCGTCGTTCATTCCCAGTACCGCAACATCGATCTCGCGGCCGTGCTGGACTTCTTCGACCAGTACGCGGTCGTCGAACGCGAATGCGGCCGCCAATGCTGGAGCGAGTTCGGCCTCGCTGTCGACCAAGCGGACCCCGTGACTGGATCCGGCCGCGATCGGTTTGACCACCACCGGGCCCCGGAACCGGTAGGTCGAGGCGGTCGAGGTCGTCAGCACCACGCTCGCGGCGGTGGTGATGCCGAGCGCCTGGGCGACGAGTTTGGTGGCCCACTTGTCCATGGCCAGTGCCCCCGGCCGGATTCCGGAGCCGACGAAGGCGACACCGGCCAGGTCGCAGAGCGCCGCGAGCGTACCGTCCTCGCCGCGGGGCCCGTGCACAACCGGAACGACAACATCGCAGCCGCACAGGACATCGACGGCCGCGGCCAGTCCGATCGGAGTTCCGTCGCCGTCCAGCCAGCCGCCGTGCGGGTCGATCGTCAGCGGCACCACCTCGTGACCGATGCCGCTCAGTGCGGCGGCCACCGAATCGGCGGAGGCGAGCGAGATTTCGTGCTCGCAATTCTCGCCACCACCGATCACGGCGATCCGGAGGGCGTGGGGACTCGGTGCGATGGTCATGCTGGTCTCCTCGAGGAGGGAAGGGGACGTTTTTCGAACGGCTTCTCGACGTATCGCCGGCTCAGCGTGGCGGCGACAAGGGTCAGTGCGGCGGCGAGCAGACCGGCCGCGGCATCCGGAAGATACGGGCGCAGCCAGAGGGTGAGCGGGTAATTCCACAGGTAGGCGCCGTAGGAGATGGTTCCCAGCCACACGACCCACCGCAGCGCCGGTGTCGTGATGTCGATCCGGGTACGCCACGAAATCACCAGCACCGCGGTGAGACCGGCGATCGCGGGGCCGCCGACCAGATAGGTCAGCGCGTGCCCGCGCAGGGGAACCAGGCTGAGTAGCGCGAGCACGCCGAGCGCAGCGGGTACTGCCCAGCGCGGCAGGACAATTCGGCGTTGCAGCAGTTGGGCGGCAGCACCGATCACGAAGCAGACCGCCCAGCTGGTCGGCAGGGAGTAGGCGAGGTCGGGGGCGGCACGCAGCCACACCACGGTGGCGACCATCGCCAGCACCGTGCCGATCGCCGCGACCACCAGCCCGCGCCGCAGCCCGAGCAGCAGCAGCGTCACCGGCCAGACCAGGTAGAACTGTTCCTCGGTCGCCAGTGTCCAGAGGTGGAATGTGGCGTCGCCGGCGTGCCCGAACGGCAGGTTACCCGTCCACGTCAAGGCGAACAGCACGGTGCGGCCGAGCACGGCGCGATCGTGCAACGGGTCCAGGACCAAGGTCACGGCGACGACACCGGCGACCAGCGCTACCAGCGCGGGGACGAGTCTGCGTGCGCGACGAACATAGAAGCGGCTCAACTTGATCCGGCCCGTGCGGGCGCGCTCGCCGATCAGCAGGCCGGTGATGAGATAGCCGCTGAGGGCGAAGAACATCACGATGCCGACAACACCCGCACCGGCGAACATCCCCGGCAGCGCGTGCCGCAGCATCACCAGCCCGATCGCGATCCCACGCAGCAGGTCGAGCCCGTCGATCCGGCGGCTGGGAGCGGGATTCGGAACACCCGCGGTGGCGGTGCCGTCCATAGGGTGCGGGGAAGTCACCGGTGGCTCCCCCGCGTGGTGCGGTGCAGACGGGACCCGAGCCCGGTGACGATCTCGTGCTCGATGGTCTCGGCCCAATCGGCCCAGTCCCGGACCGTCGGCTCGCCGGTGTCGCCGGAACCGAAGACGGTCGCGATGTCCCCGGCCCGGACGGAGAGATCGCCGACGTCGATCACGGCCATGTCCATGGAGATTCGGCCCACGAGCGGGCAGCGGCGTCCGGCGATCTGCACCTCGGCGCGGCCGGAGGTGCGTCGGGGAAGACCGTCGGCGTACCCGATGGGCAGCAGCGCCAGCGTCGTGTGGCGGTCCGCGACCCAGGTGTGGTCGTACCCGACGGGTGTTCCCGGTCGGACCTCGCGGACCGTGACGATCGGCGCGGTGAGGGTGAGCGCGGGGCGCAATGTGGAGGTCCGTGACGGGTCTATGCCGACCAGGCCCGCACCGATTCGGCTCATCGTGTAGTGGGTGCGCGGATCGGTGAGGGTGGCCGCGGTCGCGGCGAGGTGCTGGTCCGCTGGGTCCAGCCCGGCGGCCAGGGCGACATCGAGGGCCCAGCCGAACCGAATTCTGCCGGTGTCCGTATCCGGATGTTTCGGCGTCCCAGCACAACCGAGATGACCCATGACGCCGACCACCCTGATCTCGCCACGGCTCTGCAACCCGGCAGCGATGGCGCACAGTTCCGACCATTCGTGCGATGCGGCGCCGTCGCGGGCCATGCCGGTGTCCAGATGCAGATGCACGCGGCTGCCGGGCCCGGCAGCCGCGATGGCGAGCAGATGCTCGCGGGACGGTACGGCGACGTCGATCCGCGCCCGCCGCGCTGCCGCCCAGTCGGCGTCGACGGGGTTCAGCCAGGACAGCACGGCTGCGTCCAGCCCCGCCTCCCGCAACGCGAAACCCTCTGTCAGGCTGGTGATTCCGAGCCGGGTCGCGCCGTTCGCGAGGGCGGTGCGGGCCACATCGGCAGCGCCGTGCCCGAACCCGTCGGCCTTGACCACCGCCATCACCTCGCCGGCGGTGCGCGCGGTGAACAGCCGCGTGTTCGCGGCGATCGCTTCGAGGTCGACGTGCAACTCGGGCCGGGTGCTCATGTCTCGGGTCGGCACGGCCACAGCGGTCACGCCGGGCACCCCTCGGCCGCTACCGGTCCGTAGTGGGCGGCTTCGGCACCGGTGACGAGGGCCCAGTAGCGGTCCCCGTAGGACCAGTGCCACCACTCTGTCGGGTAGTTGACGAGTCCCGCCGCGCCCAGCGTCCGCGCCAATAGGTCGCGGTGCGCGCAGGCTTCGGGGGAAATATCGGTCGCCGCGAAATAGCAACGGCCACCGGACTGTTCGGGCGTGGCGTCGATGGCGGTTCCGAGGTCGAGCTCGCAACCGCCCGCGTCGGTCAGCGTCAGATCGACGGCGGCGCCGGCGGGGTGCGGCGCGACCTCGAGCGGTGCGACGAACCGACTCGTCAGCACCCGCAAATCGCTCTCGGAGATGCCCGGCCGGGTAGCGCGGACCGTATCGGAGTAGCGGGCGATGATCGCGCGCTGCTCACGCACCGGACGGTAGCCCTCGACGACGTGCAGGTGGATACCGGTGGGCATCCGGTCGCGGGCGTCGGCGAGCCGCTCGGCCAGGCCGCGCCGTACCAGTGCGGCGGCAGGGCCGAACGACGCGTCGAGCGCGACCAGCGGCTCACCGCACTCGCGTAGCGGGACGGCCGAGACCCGGGGGTCGGCGAGGAGAACTGTCGTGTCATCAGGCTTCTTCGACCGCGGAGCCGGCGAATGCATGCGGTGGGCTACCTCCACTGGTATTTCCATACGGCAGTAATGGATTCCAGCCTGTCCAGTGGTCAGGTGAACGACAAGGACGCATTTCGCACCTTTTCGGCCATCGCCCGCCCGGACGTGGCCGATGCGCGAACGAGCCCCGAACCGGTGCGGACCGGTCCGGGGCTCGTTGTGGTGATGGTCGAGGCGGAACTATCCCCGTGTCATCGCCGGTACCTTGAAGGTGTCGTAGAAACATGATTTCGTCTCGGCATCGTAAACGCCACCGAGCTTCGGATTCGGATCGTCAACACCAGTCCACCCGTAGCTCTGCATGGAGGTGCAGAGGACGACATTATCTTTTTCGGGCTTCTCGTAGGTAATAGTGGTGTCGGTGAACGTGACGTTCTGTTCGAAAATCGGATCACCCCAGGGCTCTATCGCGAAGACCGCCATGTTCTGCTGTTGTCCCCGGAGGTCCATATCGAACGTGACTTGTCTATTCGACCTTCGATTGATAACGGTCGTGGTCCACACCGTGCTGCCGCTCAGGATCATGTCCACATGCAGTGAATCATTTTCCGCCACTTCCATCGCTTCCCCGGTCAAGCAATGCCGCCCGTTACCGTCGAGGTCCTTTTCCAGGTTGGTGTACACACCCTGAATCCACCAAGAGTGATAATTCGAAGACCCACCGTCGGGGCCCTTCCCGGAACATCCACCGCCGTCGGTCCAGGCCAATATCGGTTGTAGTACGCCATTGCCCATCCGGTCGTAATTCTCTCCGGTCGACAGTGGCTGCAATCCGGGCCATATATAGACAGTGCCCTGCTTTGCTGTCGGCTCCGGTGGTACGACGAAATTCGTTTGCAACCCCGTGATCCCGTTGGGGGTGGGAGCGTGGGGAGGCGCAGGGACCTTGAACTTGATGGCTGAGGTGGTCGGTCGCTGCGGGGCCGGCGCACTCGCCGGGCCACCCGGCTCGGCAAGAGCCGTCGCAGTCCATATTCCGAGGCCGGCAACCACGATGGCTGCCGCTGATCCGCTGAGACGGCGGGGGCGCATGATGGCCATTCAAACTGAACAAATACGACAAACCTGTGAACCGCATCTCGCCGAGCGTGTCGGCGGGACAGGTGATGGTCGGGGTGTCATCGCCGGAGGAACGGCACGGCTCGGGTAGCGTTTCCCGGGCAATCCGAACTGGACAGGAGTTCCGGGTGGGACGTGGTGCTGCGCTGATGGTGGTGTGCGCGCTGTTGGGATTGGCGCTGCCGGGGCCGTCGGCGTTCGCGGAGCCGGCGGCTCGCACGGATGGCAGCGCTCGTCGCCTGCTGTATTCCGATGCGGGCTACTACCCGAGGCTGATCCGTCTGCAACACAATGGCGCGGCGAACGGGACCGTCCTCGCCAGCGTCAACACCGGCGACCAGACCGGTGTGATCCTGGCGAGCGGGGACGGCGGCCAGACGTTCCACTCGCGGGCCACCATCGCCGATCCGGCGGTCGCCGCCGACGGCAGGCTGTGCTGTTCCTCTCTGTACGAGCTGCCGCTCGCCGTGGGGGCCTTCCCGGCGGGAACGCTTTTGTGGGCCAACACCTTCTACACCGATGTGCTGGGGCTGTTGCGCCACATCGAGCAGCGGTTGTGGGCCAGCACCGACCAGGGCGGCACGTGGCGCTACGTGTCGAGCATCCAGACCCGGAACACGCTGTACAGCCTTTTCAACTGGGGGCCGGAACTGCCCGCGGCCTGGGAGCCCAGTCTGTCGGTGGCCGCCGACGGCCAATTGGTGGCGTTCTATTCGGATGAG
Source organism: Nocardia sp. JMUB6875 (assembly GCF_041154655.1). Lineage (NCBI taxonomy): Bacteria > Bacillati > Actinomycetota > Actinomycetes > Mycobacteriales > Nocardiaceae > Nocardia > Nocardia sp. JMUB6875. Next base: position 22,491 of record NZ_BAAFGR010000083.1, on the reverse strand, counting down.
ACCGACGCCGCTCGTCACAGTCAGAAGCTGGTTCAGGTGCGGTCTCCCGACGGCGTGCATTGGGTGAACGAAACCGACACCGTGGTCAGCGATGTCCCCACTCTGCGTCCGGGCATGGCCAATACGATCCAATTGCCGGACGGCTCGTACTTCATGACCTACGAGATCTGCAATTCCGACCGGGTGCACCAATGCTTGGCGTATTCCCGACGGTCGGCCGACGGGTGGAACTACGGCGACCCGCGATTTCTGGGGACCATGGTGCGAACGGCCGACGGCGGCTATACCCAGCACACGCCCTACCCGGTGTGGAGCCCCGGCCCCGGTCCGCAGGGCACGATCCTGCTGTCCGGCCAGATGATCTCCAGCGAGGATGGGCTTCCGACCGCCGACAGCGGAAAGTCACTGCTGGCCAACGACAATCTGGGTTCCGGGACCTGGTACCCGATCCCGAAACCGATCGCATTGACGGATGTGGTCGATGCGCCGTGCGTGAACTACAGTTCCGCGCTGCTCCCCGCGTCCGACGGCAGGACCGTCCTCGAGGCCGCAACCGATCTGGACAACGGGATTTGCCGCGCCTATGTCGCCACAGGCCCACTCCACCCCCGCTGACGGTTCCCCGATACTCAGGTGCCGCCGCTGCCCGGCAACACCCGAATTACGGTGTGCAACCGATTCCTAGTGTGTCGAGGTGCCGCTGAGTCGCTCGTCGAGCCACTTCAGCCGGTCGGGCCAGCCGGTGTATTGCGCGATCACGTGTTCACCGGGCACATCGTGGTATGTGGCGTCGGCGCCCAGGGCGCACTGCTGTCGGTAGAGCTCGCGTGCGCCGTCGGCGGGTACCCACCACTCCTGCGCGCCGTTGTAGATGTACAGCGGCACCGCGGATTTGCGGTCCGAGATGTCCGTGAGCCGGTAGATCCGCTCGGACACCGTGCTGTTCAGGGGGTCGGGGATATTGGCGCCGATATCGATCGGCAGTTGCAGCAGGCCGGGCGCTCCGAGCATGTTCACGCCGGCGTTCTTGAACGGGGAGGTGGTTACCCATTGCGCCAGATTGTTCATGCTCGACAGGATCTCGGAGTGCTCACGGCCGATGCCGAACACCGCGGACATGTACACCCCGGATGCCAGGTTGCCGTTCATTGTCCGCGACAGCATTCGATAGTCGGCGGGCACGCCGCCGAGCGCCGCGCCAACGATATTGTGGGCCAATTCCGGTGCGTACGTGTCGATCAGGACGGCGGCCGCGCGGGTGGCGATGGCGCCGCCCGAATAACCGTCCATGGCGAAACGGCTGTCCGCGAGCTCGCCGTCGGAGCACCGGCGGGCGGCCCGAATCGAATCCAGCACAGCGTGTCCCGCGACATAGGGTTCGGCATAGGCCATGTTCGGTCCCTCGTGATCGGGGATCAACACCGCATAGCCGCGCAGCAGCGCCGGTTGGGTGATCGGCGGGAAGAAGTCGGCGGAGTTGGTATCGAACGAACTTCCGTGCGCGAGAGTGTAACTCGGTGTCCCGCGGCGTCCCAGGCTGTCGATCGCGAGGTTGTTCACCAGCACCGGCCGGCTACCCGGACCGGTCCATGGCGCGGCGGGCAGCGCCAGCGATGCGGTCGCATAGGACGGCCGGTCGGCCGAATCGGTTGTGCGGAATTTCAATTGGAGCACTTTTCGCACCGGGACGGTCAGCAATGGCGCCGCGGTGGCGGTGACATCCCGGGTCTCGAGGATGTCGCCGGGTGTCAACGAGGCCAGTTGCTCCGGCCACGCGTCGAAGAATGGATCGCCGACATCATCGGGCATCACGGCATCGTGCAGCGCGGCAATGTCGGCGGGCACGTCCGGGCAAGGGCTGGGTGCCGGTGGCAGCTTCGGCGCGGGCAGGACGGGGTTGATCGGTTGCGGCAGCTCCGGCGAGCCGGGAGCAGTCGCAGACCCGGCCCTGGGTGCGGGCACCGGCGGCTGTGTATGCGCGACACACTGTGGGCCGCAGGCAATCACCAACGTGGCGGCGGCAAGCTGCCAGTACTTCATCAAATTCCCTTGTCGAAGATATGTTTTGAATTACAGTCGAATTTTCTTGATCGCCGTCACCGCAATTGGTGGGGCCCGTCACAGTATTCGGTGTGCCGGAGGCAACCGATCGACCTTAACACCGCATCCGTCAGCTCGAACAAACGCATCCACTCGCACGATCAATGGCTCGCGGAATGCCTGTCGAATCCCTCCTTATTCATCGGCAACGCGGGAAATATCGAGCGGATACCCCGACGGAAGGAACTATTCGCCGCTGCCCCTGAACCCCGTCAGGCCGGGTACGTCATGCTGAGCCAAAATGCGTGCCGATGCCTCTGCGGCGGTCAGGCAGCCAGCTGTTGTCAGCTCGAGATTGGCCAAGGAGGACGCTCCCACGCACTCGGTCGTGGTTGCGACGCAGTCGGTGATGGGGTGGATGAAGAATCCGAGGTCGGTGCCTTGCCGGGCGGTCTGCTCGACGGTGAGGTTGGTGGCGACGCCGGTGATGAACAGGGTGTCGATGTCGCGCTCGGCGAGCCAGTCCGCCAGGTTGCTACCGGCGAATCCCGACAGTTTCTGATTGTCGAACACCACCGTTGCCTGTGCTTCCATTTCCGGAATCAGTGCGGTGCCAGCCGATTCCGGGTGGAAATTCGCTTGCGCGTCGGCCACCGACTGCATGAAACCGGTGTTGCGTACCAGCAGTCCTTCGTCCGTGGGGATCGTGAACCGCGTGAACACGATCGGCAGGCCGGCTTTCGCCGCGTCGCGGTGAAAGCGCACCGCCCGCTCGATCACTCCGCTGGTCGCGACCGGTTCAGCCAGCAGTGGCCCGAAGAACCCCTGCGGGCGGACAACATTCACCTGCCAGTGCAGAGCCAGGACAGCCGCACGTGACGATAGATAATTCAAAGTAATCCCTCAATGTGATCCAGAGGGCACAGCAGGATTGTGCCCACCGATGACGACACGGTGCACGAGCGTGCTCGACCGCGGATTTCAAGCAGTACGTCGGTGAAGTTCACAAGGCAAATCCGACACCCCCCGAATGGCGGAAAAGGTGGGTTATCCGTCCGGGTTCGATTGGTTGAAAGGTGACGCGCCGACAATCGAATCCGGATGGCTCGGCATTGCGGTCAATTGATGCATGCATGAAAAGCGATGTGACGTCCGTGACCTCGGGATCCCGCTGCCGACCTCTCGACGGCTGCTCCGGCGGCAAATCCGGCAACCGCTGCCGATCGCGGGCGCGTTCGTTTGCGTCCGGCATGTGTCATGCTCCCAGTCGGAAGTAATCGCGATGCTCATCCGTGAAGTTCGTTCAGCTGACTCATCCCTGTATCTAGTTGAAGGAGAAGCGATTTGAAGTCGACGTGGTCACGTCTACTGCGGCGGGTAATTCCGCTCACACTGGGGGTGGCCGTGATAGCAGGATTGAATGCTCCGCCCACCAGCGCGGACATCATCACCGACTATCCGCAGATCGTGGATGTCAGCATCGCGCCGGACAGTGCCTGCTCCGGTCCGGTGCATGGCACCGCCGCCGTCTTCCTCCCGCTCGGCGCGGCACTGCACTCCGAAGTCGAGTGGCGAATTCGGTCCGGGGAGAACGTGTTTCAGACCGGTGTCGTCGCAATGCGGGACACCGTCGCGTCGGTACAGTTCGAGCTGCCGGCGGACGAGCCGGCCAACGGCGCAGTACAGGTTGATGCTCGAGTGCGGTTGCCGGGCGGGATCGTCGGCAATTTCGGCAAGCCCTGGGAACAGCGGGTGAACCGGGATTGCCGTCCACTGCATGTGGTTTCGATCGGTGACTCGGTCGTCTGGGGCCAGGGCCTCGAGCACGACCAGAAATTCTCGCACCTGACCGCCGCGCAACTCGGCGCGCAGACCGGGCGCGGCTTCCAACTGCACGACTACTCGATCTCCGGCGCCGTGATCGACGGTCAGGAGCTGCCCGAGGACGACGCGACCTGTCTGAGCCAGCGGTACCCGCAGGACACCAACGGCGACGGGACGATGGAGTTCGGTGAGGTCACCGATCAGATGCCGGATGTGTTCTGCCAGTTGGCGAAAGCGAAGGCCAATGCCGCCGCGGACGGATACCCGGTCGATCTCGTGATCATGAACGGCGGCATCAACGACCTGGACCCCTTCTTCGGCATTCCGCTCGGAATCACACCCGGCAGCCAGGATCTCGCCTCGGCGGTGCGACGCGAAATCGGGGGTGAGGGCGCCGCGGCGGTCAACCCGGCGAAGGACGTGCCCTACTTCAGCGGCGCCAAACGCGGCTACGGCGGGCGGGGGATGCGCGCGGCGATCGAGAAGGCGCATTCACTGCCGGGCCATCCGAAGGTCCTGGTGGCCGACTACTACTACGCCATCGACGCGCAGGGGATGCCCGATCAGGCGCAGCGGTGGGCACAGTTCGTCGGACTGTCCTCGGAGGCTTACCGGCAGGCCGCGTCGCAAGCCAACGCGAATTCACCGGATGGCCCCTACGCCGTGGCGGCCGATGGGCTGTTCACGCAGGACAACGGCATTCTGGGCCCGGATCCGAAGATGTGGGTCAACCCGGTGGGCGACAACGAGATCTCACTGCGCGCCGCGGCCTGCCCGATGCTGAGTCCGCTGCCGCCACAGTGCTTGTCGGCGGCGATGGGTCACCCGAATGTCGCAGGTGCCCGGCAGTATGCGGACAATTTCCTGCTCAACCCGCAACTGCGAGCCTGGTTCGGGTTGGGGGCGCAGCCCTCGGGCCCCGGGTTCACCATGTCCGACACTTCGGGAAACCGTGGTCTCACGGTCGGATTCGACGCCTCGCAACTGCCTACCGGTGACATCCGCCAGTACAACTGGTACTTCGGTGACGGTTCAAGCCTGACAACCACCGAACCCATTGCGCAGCACACCTATTCGAACTCGGGCCCCAACCTGGCGCGTCTGGTCGTGACCGACGCCCAAGGCAACCGCACCATGTTCGAGGCTGATCGGCCGATTGACATCGACTGATCAGGTATTCGCCGCACGGTAACCCCGACGACGCCGCTGGGCCGGACAATGTGTCCGGCCCAGCGGCGTTTGTTTCGATGCGGCTGTTACCGGACGCGGCACGCAATTAACGATCCACCCGCTTGCGGCCATCTAAATAGGTTGGCTGGGTGTGTGTTTGGACGCACATCGTCGAATAGCTGGCGAGCTCCGCGCCTTTGATAGCCTTGTTCGCGGATCCTTCAGTGGGGGAACGATTCTCGAGGATGACGATCCTCGGCCGAACTCGGCGATTCTTTGCTTCTCAGCAGTCCTTCTCGATCTCGATCAGCAGGAAAGGTGTGTAAACCCTTGGCGGAGAACGGTATTCCACTTACGAGCTATCAGCGCGACATCTGGACGGAGACTGCCATGTTTCCGGGAGTGGCCTCGTACAACGTCGCCAATTCGGTTCAGATACGCGGTGCGGTAGATCTGCCGAAACTGAATGATTGCCTTCGCGATCTGTTTGCTCGGCATGAGGCGTTTCGACTGCGATTCGGGTCCGATCGCGGTATCCCGTACCAGTGGGCGGGAGCGGGTGTCCCGGAGATCGAATTCCTGGACATGTCAGGCGAATCGGATCCCCGGTCCGCCTGCCTGACCTGGATGGCCGGCGCGGCCGGCCAGCCGATCGATTACACCCGGGAGTCGGGTGTAATCCGAATCTGCCTGCTCCGCGAGCATGATGAGTCCCACTACCTCTTCGGCGGCGGCCACCACCTGGTCTTCGACGGGATATCGCTGGGCGTGGCCATGACACAGCTGCTGGTCGACTACCACAGCCGGACGGCGACCGGACAGCCCGCTGACTTCCCCGGGTCGTCCTACGGCGAGTTCGCTTCGGCCGCAGCCGAGTACGCTGGATCGGATCCCTGGTCCGAGGACCTCGAATTCTTCGCGAACCGCCTGGCCGGCTGCCGGCCGGCGGTGTTCGACAGAGCGAGCCTGGCGCCCAGCGCGTTCAGAATCGAGCGGCACACCTTCGAGGTCGGGCGCGAGCTCGTCACCGGTGTCCGCTCACGTCCGACGTCGCTGTACGCGCACTTCCTGGCGAGTGTGGCAATCCTCCTCGGCCGCATGCATCGAACCGACGACATCGTGGTCGGGATCCCCTTCGGGAACCGGCACTCGGACTCCGAGTGGTCGACGATCGGCACCTTCGCCAATGTGCTACCCCTGCGCATAAGGCTGGACGAGGACTCGACGCTCGCCGATCTGACGCGCCGAATCCAGGACGAGATCGACGCGACGAAGAAGCACGAGCGCATCAGCCTCGGTGAGCTGTGCAACGGTCTGGCGCAGTCCTCGTCGGCCGCTGTGCAGCCGTTCGATGTCGCGGTATCGAAAGTGCGCTTGCCCCAACTGTCGTCGCTGTCCGAACAGCTGGGCGAATTTCGCAGCTATCCGATGGGGTATTCATCGAACGCACTGCAGATCTTCGTCAAGGAGTTCGACCAGGACGAGATCGTCGTGGATCTGGACTACTGCACCGACGTGTTCGATGCCGATCAACCGATCGAGATGGTTGCCCGCCGGCTGCTGCACCTGATGCGGACGATCGTGGACCAGCCCGGTCTCGAACTTCGGCGAGTCGATCTGATGCTGCCGACGGAGAAGTCGTCGATTGCGCGGTGGAACTCGACATCCCATCCCTACGACCGGACCTTGACGCTCGACCGGGCATTCACCCGGCAGGCGGCCCGTACACCGGATGCGGTGGCCGTGTGCGGGGCGCAAACCCTCACCTATGCCGAACTCGACGCGAAATCCGACGCGCTCGCGGCCGAGCTCCGCTCGCACGGGGTGGGCCACGGCGATCGGATCGCCGTGATGATGCAACGCCGACCCGAGTTGATGGTCGCCATCTTCGCCACATTGAAATGCGGTGCGGCATATGTGCCCATCGATCCGAGCTATCCGCGGAAGCGGGTGGAATACCTGCTGTCCGACTGTGCCGCGACCGCGGTTCTGGCGTGCGGTGACCTTCCGCTCGTCGCCGAGCGCCCCGAGCTTGCCTGGGTCCTCGTCGACGGTGCGCTGCCGGAGCCCGAGCACCTGCCCTCGGCGGCACGCGGGGACGATCTCGCGTACGTCATCTACACGTCGGGATCGACCGGAAACCCCAAAGGGGTTATGGTCGAGCACCATTCGGTGATCAACCGGCTCGCTTGGATGCAGCGCGCCTACCCGCTGGACCATCGCGACGTCGTGCTCCAGAAGACGCCGATCTCCTTCGATGTGTCGGTGTGGGAGTTGTTCTGGTGGGCGATGACCGGAGCCCGGCTCGCCTTGCTCGAGCCCGGGGCCGAGAAGGATCCCGCCGAGCTGCTCGACGCCATCGCGTCCCATGGCGTCACGGTCATGCATTTCGTGCCGTCGATGCTCGACGCCTTCCTGGATCTGCTCGAGCGTGAACCGGCCAGGATCGCGCAAACTGCGACGTTGCGTACGGTTTTCAGTAGCGGTGAGGCCCTGAGGCGCGGGCTCGTCGACCGATTCAACCGCGTGTTCGGCGGCGCCGGCCGACGTGACGTCCGCCTGGTGAACCTGTACGGCCCGACCGAGGCCACCGTCGACGTCTCCTGCTACGAGACTCCATCCGATCCGGCCGTACCCACCGTGCGGGTCCCGATCGGGCGGCCCATCGACAATATCGAGCTGCATGTCCTCGGCTCCGGGGATCTGGAGCTGCCCGTGGGAATTCCGGGTGAGCTGGTGATCAGCGGCGTCGGTCTGGCACGCGGCTACCTGGATCGGCCCGAGCTGACCGCGGAGAAGTTCCGTAAGAGCCCCTTCCGTGAGAACGAGCGGATCTACCACACCGGAGATCTCGTGCGCCGCCTCGCCGATGGCTCCTTGGAATACCTCGGGCGCATCGATTCTCAGGTGAAGATCCGGGGGAACCGGGTCGAACTCGGCGAGGTCGAGGACGCGCTGGAGTCCTTCGGCGCCGTGCGAGGCGCGGCGACGACGGTCGTCGACGATCCGGTGCGCGGGCAAATCCTGGTGGCCTACTACGTCGCCGACACCGACCTCGACCCGCGCGACCTCAGAGCTCATGTGGCCGCCCGGCTGCCGCAATTCATGGTGCCCGCCCGCTTTCTGCGGATCGAGCGAATTCCCTTGAGTCCCAGCGGAAAAACCGATCGATCGGCCCTGCCCGCGATCGCCGACCGGGCATCCGTCGAACCGCCCGGTGACCGCGTGCTCACGGCTGCCGAACAGGTGCTCGCCGAGGTGTTCGGACACGTGCTGGCCGTGCCGCGGGTGGGCATCGACGATGACTTCTTCGTACTCGGTGGCGATTCATTGCTGGTGCTGCGGGTGTGCGCATTGGCGCGCGACCGCGGCCTGGATTTCTCGCCGCGCGATGTCCTCACCCACCCCACGATCGCCCAACTGGCCCAGGTCGCCCAGGACGGCGACCGCGTCGTCGAAGAGTCGGTCGCACCCTTCGCTCTGCTCACCGAGGCCGACAGCGCCCGATTGGGTTTCGCGGAGGACGCGTACCCGCTGGCGCAACTGCAGTGGGGAATGCTGTACCACAGCATCGAATCCGAGTCCTCGACGCTCTACCACGATGTCTTCCGGTACACCCTGCGCATGCCCTGGAACGAACAGGCCTGGCTCCGCGCAGCCGCCCGGCTTGTCCAGCGGCATCCCGCGCTGCGAACCTCGTTCAGCGTCACCGATTTCAGTGAACCGCTGCAGATCGTGCACCACTCGGTACCGCTGGCATTCACCACCACCGATCTGGGTTCGGTACCCGACGCCGCGGCCGCCGCGCACATCGACGAGTACATCGAGCAGCGACGCAGGCACGCATACCGTATGGATGCGGCGCCCCTGTACGCCGCGCGGGTCTTCCGGCTACCCGACACGGTGGAATTCGTCTTCAGCTTCCATCACGCCATCCTCGACGGATGGAGTGTTGCGATGATGATGTCGCAGCTGCTCAGCGACTACCTCGCGGAGATCGGTCACCCGATCGAAGGAGACAGCGCCGTGGAAATCCCGCCGAAGTACGCGGATTTCGTCCGTGCGGAGCGGCAGGCGCTGGCCTCCGAACAACAGCGCCGATTCTGGACCGAGGAACTGCGCGACGGTGCGGCGACCTCGATCGGCGAGGCGGCCGCCGCGGCGGGGGAGGAGGTCGAACGCGCATTACACGTGTTCCCCGTACCCCCGACGGTCACCGGGCAGGTTCGTGAGCTCGCCGAGGCCGAGCGGGTTCCCCTGCGCACGGTGCTGTTCGCGGCACACTGCCTGACTCTGCGGCTGCTTTCCGGGACAACGGATATCACCACGGGCGTGGTCACCCACAATCGGCCGGCGCGACTGGGATCCGAGCAGACCGCGGGCTTGTTCTTGAATACCCTGCCGGTACGGATGGACCTGTCGGGACCGGATCGCAGCCTGCGCGAGCTCGTCCGAGCCGTTCGTGCCCAAGAGCTGCGCCTGGATCCGCACCGTGCCTACCCGCTCAGTGCGATCCAGCGCGGCCGGGGCGGCGTGTCGCCGATTGCCACCGCGTTCAATTTCGTCAACTTCCATATCGCCGAGCCGCTGCTGGGCAATCCGCAGGTCGAGGTCGTCGATGTCCGGGTCGCCGAAGAGACCAATCTGCAAGTGATGGTCAACGTCGTCACCAACCCGGGCGACAAGTCTCTGACCCTGCGCCTCGACTGCGATGGCGTCCATGTCACCGACGATGTGGCCGCGTCCTACACCCGGATTTACGCCGGCGTGCTCGCCGCGCTGGGTGCCCGGCCCGACAGCACGGCCGAGATCACCCGAATCACCTCGAGCCCTGCCATCTTGAACGCCGAGCAGGTGCTGGTCCGGGTGTTCGCGGAGATGCTCGGGGCCGCCTCGGTCGGCATCGACGATGACTTCTTCGCCCTCGGTGGTGATTCGCTGCTGGTGCTCAAGGTGTGCGCGCTGGCCGGTCGGCGTGGCCTGCGCATCACGCCCCGGGACATCCTCGCCCACCCGACAGCCAGGCAGCTCGCGCAGGTCGCGCGAGCGGGCTCCGGCTCGGAGGAGTCGGTCGCACCATTCGCATTGGTCGCCGAAATCGACCGTGCCCGATTGGGTTTCGCGGAGGACGCGTACCCGCTGGCGCAGTTGCAGTGGGGAATGCTGTACCACAGCATCGAATCCGAGTCCTCGACGCTCTACCACGACGTCTTCCGCTACACGCTCCGCATGCCATGGAATGAACAAGCCTGGCTACGCGCCGCCGCCGAGCTGGTGGCCCGGCACCCGGCCTTGCGAACCTCGTTCCACATCAACGAATTCAGCCAGCCGCTGCAGGTCGTGCATCGCGAGGTGCCACTTCCGTTCGCGGTCACCGACCTGACCGAGATGCCCGCCGACGCCGGCTCCGCCCGCGTCGCCGACCACATCCAGCAGTGGCGCAGCCACAGCTATCGACTCGATGAGGCGCCGCTTTTCGATGTTCACGCCTTCCGGCTCCCGAATTCCGTCGAGGTGGTGTTCGCGTTCCATCACGCGATCCTCGACGGCTGGAGCGTCGCCATGCTGATGTCGCAGCTGCTGCAGAACTACCTGTACGAGAGCGGGCACATCGCCGAGCCCGTCGACACCGGGTACGGTGACCTGCCCACCTACGCGGAGTTCATCCGCGCCGAACAGCAGGCGCTGGCCGCACCGGAGATGCGCCGGTTCTGGCAGGAGACCCTGCGCGACACCGAGCCGACCACGATCGGTGCGACCGGGTTGTCGGACAACAGAACCGGCGGCGTCGACCGCGTCGCGCACACGGTCGCCATTCCGCCCGCGGTTGCCGACGCCGTCCGCATCCTCGCCACCCGGGAACGCGTACCCGTCAAGACAATTCTGTTCGCCGCCTACTGCTCGACGCTGCAGTTGTTCTCCGGCTCACCGCGGGTGACCACCGGCGTGGTAACCCACAACCGCCAAGCTCGATTCGGGGTCGATCAGGTCGCGGGGCTGTTCCTGAACACAATTCCGGTCCCGGTCGACCTCCCCGGTCCGGAACACACCTGGCGTGAGGTGATCGCCACCGTCCGCGCCCGGGAACTGGAACTGGACCCCTACCGTGCGTATCCGCTGAGTGCCATCCACCATGACCACGGTGACTCGGAGGTTGTCGTCACCGCGTTCAATTTCGTGAACGTCCATGTCGCAGCGGGCATCTCGGCGCAGAGACAGGTCGAGGTGCTGGACTTCCAGGTCGAGGAGCAGACCAACTTCAGCCTGCTGCTCAACGCGATCGAGAATCCGCTGACCAACGCGCTGAACATCCGCATCGACGCCGACGGACTCCAGGTCGACGCGGCGCTCGCGCAGGCCTTCGGTCGCGCGTACCTCACCATTCTGAACACCCTGGCCACTCGTCCGGACCAGCCCGTCGACTTCACCGCCGTCACCCCGTCCACCCCGCTCACCGGCCCGCGGGCCGGAGCGACACCGCACGTGGTCGACGCCTTCGCGGCGCACGTCGCGCAGCAGCCGGACGCACCGGCCGTGGTCCACGGTGAACACCGGATGAGCTATCAGCAGCTATGGCAGCGAGCCGAGCGCATTGCCGCGGAACTGCTGGATCGTGGTATTCGTCCGGGTATGTGCGTCGGCGTGGCCGCACCTCAGACGCCCGGCCGCATCGCGGCGGTGGTCGGTATCGCGCTGGCCGGGGCCGCGGTGCTTCCGCTGGATGCTGCCACCCAGCCCGCCGCGCGGCTGCGGAGCATCATCGACGATGCTGCTCCGCTGTTGGTACTGGTCGGCGACGAGGCCGCGCCCACAATCCCGGCCGAACTCGCCGTCCGCATATCCGACCTGCCCGCTACGCCCGATCGGCGGCCCACCCCGGACTTCCCACGGACCCTGGAGCAGACCGCATACGTTCTGTTCACCTCCGGCTCGACCGGTCGGCCCAAGGGCGTCGAGATGCCGCATCGCGCGCTGGCCAACCTCGTCGCCTGGCAGCTGTCGGCTGCCTCCGGACGAATCGGCGAGCGGTGTCCGCACACGCTGCAGCTGGCGCCGCTGACGTTCGATGTCGCGTTCCAGGAGATCTTCTCGACCCTCTGCGGCGGCGGAACCCTCCACCTGGCCGACGACGACCTGCGCACCGACGCCAGATCGCTGCTCCGGCTTCTCGATTCATCGCGTATCGAGCGAGTGTTCCTGCCCTACGTGGCATTACAGCAGCTGGCGCTGGTCGCGGCCGAAACCGGCCGCTACCCCCGCGCGCTGTCGCGCGTGGTGTCCTCGGGCGAGCAGCTGAGGATCACCCCGCAGATCAGGGCATTCCTGGCCGGACTTGCCGAACCGCTGCTGGAAAACCAGTACGGGCCCACGGAAACTCACGTGGCCACCTACCACACCCTCAGCGGTGATCCCGGCAGCTTCCCCGTCCATCCGCCGATCGGTACCCCGATCGCGGGGGCCGAGCTCCACATCCTGGATTCCCGCCGAAACCCGGTTCCCGCAGGCGCTCTGGGTGAGATCTACCTGGGCGGGACATGCCTGGCCGACGGTTACCTGGGTCGCCCGGACCTCACCCAACAACGGTATGTCGCCGCCCCGCACGGCATGCCCGGGACCCGGCTGTACCGTACCGGCGACCTCGGCCGCCGGCACCCCGACGGATACGTCGTGTACGAGGGCCGGCTCGATACCCAGGTCAAGATTCGCGGATTCCGCGTCGAAGCCGCCGAGGTCGAGCTCGCCGTCCTCGCGGCCGACCCGGCGGTACGGGAGGTGGCCGTCGTCGCCCGTAGCGGCTTCGGTGACGTGCCCGTATCCAGCGCCGATACCGTTCTCGCCGCATATCTTGTGGGTGACCGTGCCGCGGTGGACATCGCCGATATCCGGCGCCGGGTGACGGCAGCCCTTCCCGCCCATGCGGTTCCGGCCCACTTCGAGTGGCTGGATTCCATTCCACGCACCGCCTCGGGCAAACGCGCGGATGCGGCGCTGCGGCGGCTGCCGCTCCAACGGCGCGCATCGGCGCGCCCGGCGGCCCCGCCTCGCGACGAGCTCGAACGCGAACTGCTGGACCTGGTCGCAGAGATCATCGGAACCAACGCCATCGGAATCGACGACAGCTTCTTCGACCTCGGCGGAACCTCGATCAGCGCAACCCGGCTCATTCTCGCGATGGAGAATCGGTACCACCTCGAGGTACCCATGTCGGCGTTTGTCGCGGCACCGACCGTTGCGACACTCGCGCGCCTGCTACGGGATCGGGGTCGGGCCACGGCTTTCGAGCCCGACCCGCTGGTGCCCATCAAACCGACCGGCGACAAACCCCCGCTGTTCCTCGTCCACCCGCTCGGCGGCACCGTGTCGTGCTATGTCCCACTGAGCAGGTACCTCCCGCTCGATCAGCCGCTCTACGCGCTGCAGGCCGCGGGCATCGACGCGGGAACGACTCCGCTGCAATCGATTCCGGACATGGCGGCGCACTACGTGCGAGCGATTCGGCGGGTGCAACCAGAGGGGCCCTATCACATCGGCGGCTGGTCACTGGGTGGGTTCATCGCCTTCGAGATGCTGCGTCAACTCGAGGCCCAAGGGCAGGAGATCCCGACCTTCGTGCTGCTCGACTCGATGATGGGCCGCGCGGAATCGTCCAGCGATGCGATGGCGATGGCGACTCACCGCCTGTTCATGTGGGAGCTGCTGCACGGAGACCGGGCGGAAACAGCGGCGATCGCGGAAATCCCCGCCGATTTGCGCACCGAAGACGAAGTGCTGCAATACATTCTGGACCGTGCCGTGGCCGAAGGCGTCTTGCCCGAGGGCTCCCCGCTCGGACTGATCCGTCGACTGTTCGCCGTCTTCGAAGCGACCTGGAGGGCCGCGGTCGAGTACGAGCCGCAGATCACACGGCACGATCTGACGCTTCTCCACGCCGCGGAACCGCTACCCGAGATCCTCACACCGACGCATGACGCCGTCGGCAGCCTCCATCGCGATGCCACCAACGGATGGGACGCGATGACCACCGGCGAGGTGGACGTGATCGAGGTGCCCGGCAACCACCTGACGATGATGGATGAACCACGCGTCGAAGCGCTGTCACAAATCCTGGCGAAGATCGTCGCCAACAATGCTCCGCAGAAGGGCTGACCGGAAAGTGAAATCACTCGACGCAATTGTCATCGGTGCCGGTGTGGGCGGGCTCGCCGCCGCGGCCGCGCTACAGGCGATCGGCGCAAACGTCCAAATCTATGAGCATGCACCCGAATTGCGATCCGACGGTGCCGGCCTGTCGATTCAGAGCAACGGGATACACGCGCTGCGTGCACTCGGATCGGGAATCGACACGGATATCGAACGCCGGGCCGGACGCCTGCGCGGCTGGTTCTGGAAGCACCCGGACGGCCGTACGATTCGCCGTCTCCCGCTGGATCGTCTCCACCAACGTCTCGGCGCGAACAGCTATTTCATCCACCGTGGCGATCTCATGCACGCGCTGCACGCGGGTGCGGGCGACATTCCGATCCGATTCGGCACCGCCGCGACCGGATTCGTCGACGACGGTGACGGTGTCACGGTGCGGTTCGACGACGGCACCGAGGCGCGCGGTGACATCCTCATCGGCGCCGACGGGATCAACTCCGTCATCCGCGCGCAACTGCATCCACCGGAGGCGGTCCGACCCGCCGGATTCGTCTGCTGGCTGGCGTGCACGACCTACGATCGCGCCAAGCATCCCAATGTCTCTCACGACGGCTACGGCCACTTGTACTGGGGGAAGGGGATGCGGTTCGGCATCCACGACATCGGTCACGGGCGGGTCTACTGGTGGGGTACGAAGAACGCCTCGGCAGCGGCGGCCGCCCAGTGGCAGGGCACGACCGATGATCTGCTCGAATGTTTCACGGACTGGGCTCCGGAAACTCGGGAGCTGATCGCCTCCACAGCGCTGTCCGACATCGTCTGCGCGCCGGGGCAAGACCGTAAGCCCGTGTCCAGCTGGGGAACAGGACGAGTGACACTACTCGGTGATGCCGCGCACCCGATGCTGCCGAGTCTCGGGCAGGGCGCGAATTCCGCGATCGAAGACGCTGCCATCCTCGCGCACGCGCTGACCACGGTGCCCAATGTCGATGCGGCACTGCGAACCTACGAGAGGCGCAGGTACGCCCGGACAACAGGCATGGTCGACGATTCTCGTCTGCTCGGGCGGATCGAGCAGACCGAAAACCGATTGCTGATCGCCGTGCGCGACAACTACATGCGATTCGCACCACGCACGACGTTGATCGACACGCTCGAGCGGCCCATGATCTTCCCAGGGTTGTCCACCCGCACCGCGCCCCTGCCCAGGCCGCTGACCGAGACCGAACGCTGGCATTGGATCGCCGATCAGATCTCGCCACTGAATGTCGTGACGCGGGTGCGCATCAACGGCCCGCTACACCAGGACGACCTCATCGCCGCGTTGTCGGCGCTGCAACGACGTCACCCGATGCTGCGGGTGGCCATCGAGGCCGACCAGGACGGTCGGAACCCCCGGTGGGTTCCGATCGCCGACCGGCCGATCACGGTGCGGCGAGTCGATTCCGACGAGGCCGAAGCCTGGTTGTCCGAGGTCAACTCCCGCGAACTGATCGAGCGCATCGACGATCGTGGACCGCTGGCCCGGGCAGTACTGATCGACAACGGTCAGGATCGGCACGAATTGATCATGACGTCGCCCTACGTGCTCGCTGATCCGCCGGCGATGCTGTCACTGCTCGGTCAGGCCGTCACGCTCGCGAACGAGCATCACCGTACCGGCGCCATCGATCTCGATTCGATTGCCGAGCTGCCACCCATCGCGGGACCGGAAGCGCTGCAGCCGAATTCGCACCGAGGCGTCGGCGGCGTCAAACACGCGGCCGGGTCGATCGTGCGGGATCAATACACGCGCCTGCGGAGCCGCCCGGCCCGGGTCGAACCCACGGCCGCCGCGGCACCGGACCAGCGCAGCACCAAGGTGACTCATCGAACGCTGAGCCAGGTATCCACCCGGGCCGTCACCAGGGAATGTCGCCGACGCGGCCTCAGTCTCCGCGGTGTACTCGCGGCGGCACTGCTCACCGCCGCCGGGCGCGAAACCGAACTGGCCGATGGCAGCGTGCACGCGATCGGACTCGGTATCGGTTATCGCGACCTGCTCGACGGCGCACCCGCGGAGTGGAGCCTCGGCGCCTACCAGTCGATGACCGAGGCGGCCGGGACCTACACCCGGCACGGATCACAATGGGAGCTGGCCGCCGAAATCGACCGCGACCTCGCACGGCGAATCGCTCACGGTGACCACTTGGCGTCGGTGAACATCATGTCCGTCCTCGCCCCGGCCTCGGTCGCCACCAGCAGCGCCGCGGTGCGGGCCATGCAGAACAACGGCCCGGGCCATCTGTGCCTGATACACGTCACCGATCCGGCCGTGCCCACGCAACTGGGGGACTGGCGGCTCGACGGTACTCAGGTCGTGTCGGGAATCTCGGTCAGCGGACTGATCATCGCCACCACGACCGTGGACGATGACGAGCTGTCGATCAACCTGTCCTATGTGCCGGAGATGATCCCGATGCGACGAGCCGAATTCCTGGCCGACGAAACTATTCGCATCCTGACCGAAGCGGTCGAGCCGGGCCGAAGCGCCCGGAACATGCCGGAAATGGTGCAGGCGGGCTGATTCGGACGGCACCGTGACTGTGATCGGGCCGCCGAGCCGGTGCTCGGCGGCCCGGTCCGCGCAATGGCGGACACGAAAAGAAGTAACTAGGAAGTTGCTATTGAGGTTTACTCCCGGGCAAAGTGGGGCGAATGCGGAAGCGTGAAATCTTGGCCGTGCTGTATGACGGCGTGCTGAGCCTCGATGTCACCGGGCCCCTCGACACGTTCACGGCGGCCAACCTCATTGCGCCCGGTTCCTATTGTCTGCGCACGGCGAGCGCGGACGGCCGAATCGTTCGTACGCACAGCGGGCTGAGGATCGCTCCTGATGCGGCGTTGGCCGATGTCACCCAGATGGACACGCTGATCGTGCCCGGCGGCCCGGGCCGGCACACCGCGGAGCGGGCCGGTGAATTGGTCGAGTGGCTGCGCCACAACGCCGATCGGGCCGAACGGGTGGTCTCGGTGTGCACCGGGGCCTACGTGCTCGCCGAGGCGGGCCTGCTCGACGATCGTCGAGCCACCACCCATTGGCGATGGTGTGCCGATCTGGCCGAACGCTACCCCTCGGTGCGGGTGGACCCCGAGCCGATCTTCATCCGCGACGGCAATATCGCGACCTCGGCGGGTGTCACCGCCGGCATCGATCTCGCGCTGGCGCTGGTCGAGGACGATCTCGGACGAGACACCGCGCTGGCGGTGGCGCGGCAACTCGTCGTGTTCCTGCGCAGACCCGGCAACCAGACCCAATTCAGCGCCCAGCTCGCCGCGCAGGTCGCCGAGCGGCCCCATCTGCGCGACATCCAACACTGGATCGCCGACCATCTGTGGGAGGACCTGTCCGTCGAGGCGTTGGCGCAGCGCGTGCAAATGTCTGCCCGCCACTTCGGCCGTGCCTTCAAGGCCGAGGTCGGTGTGACGCCCGCCCGCTACGTCAACGACATCAGGCTCGAGTCCGCGCGCCACATGCTGGAAGACACCGACCGCGGTATCGAGGAGATCGCCCGCCTCTGCGGTTTCGGCACGCCGGAAACGATGCGCCGCACCTTTCTGCGAGTCCTCGGTGCGATCCCAACCGAATATCGACGCCGCGTCAAACCTCCAGCCACTGAGTGATAACCAGTTCGGCCGACCGGGCCCGGTGCGACTGCCGGCCAGTCCGCTACGGTCGGCCCGGGGAACCATCGTCGTAGGTCGCCAGTCCGAGGCGCCGCAGGATCGCCGCGGTGTGCTGCTGCAGCAGTCGGCGGGCGCGGGGCGCGTCGCCGAGGGAGAGGGCATCGACGATGGCGGCATGCTCGTCGTCGTTCTCGGCGGCATGCCGCGGAGTCGTCATGGAGGCTGCGACCAGGCGGAGCTGCCGGAGCCGGAGGCGGTCGTACATCTCGGAGATCACGCCATTGCCCGCCGCCGTGACCAGGTGGGTGTGAAAGTCGCGCCCGGCCTCGACCTCCAGAGTCCCGGTGTCCGCGGCCAGCACCTTCCCGAGTTGGCGCACCGCCTCGGTGCCGCGGGCGGCGACGCAGTCGAGGGCGAACTGCTCGAGCAGCAGGCTGGCCTCCATGGTTTCGCGGCCCTCGGTGAGGGTGATGGGGACGACCAGTGCGCCGCGCTTGGGGTACAGCCGGAGGAAGCCCTCGGCCTGTAGCTGGAGGAATGCCTCTCGTACGGGGGTCCGCGAGATCGCCAGATCCTGTGCCACGGCGCCTTCCGACAGCAGGGTGCCGCCGGGATAGGTGCCGTCGAGCAACCGGCCTCTGACATGGGCGTATGCCCGCTCCACCGCTGGTTCCACCGCTGTCACGACCCCATTGTCGCTCAATTCACTGCCAGATGCCCACCAACTTGCATCTATGCTTGCATCTATCTAGGTTCGATGAAGTGCCCGTTCGCTTCGAACGGGATCGACGCGAAAGACAAACCTGTATGGAAACCCTCTGCCTGCTGCTGATCCTCGCGACGCTGTATCTCGCGGTGACCAGGCGGTCCAGGAACGTTCTGATCCTCATGACCGGGTTCGCGACGGCGTTGATGCTGGTGACGCTCTTCATGCATTCCGACAGCACCCTGCCGATCTCGGTCTGACCTCGAAACAGAAAGCCGCACATCCATGTCCATCACCAGCATCGTTGTCGTCCCCAGGACGGAGAACGTCTCGCTGTGGCGTCGCATCGGGTTCCTGCTGCCGCATCTCTACGTCGTCGGCATGTGCGCGGTGATGTCCGGCGGGTACATCTTCCAGTTCGCGAAGTGGGAGTACCCGTGCCCGCTGTGCATGATCCAGCGCATGGGGATGATGCTCGTCGCCATGGGACCGGCCTGGATCATCGCCAAGGCCCGCGACGGCCAGATCACCCGCGGTGACTACGCGACGGGGTTCGGCCTGACGGTCGTCACCGCGCTGCTGTCCGCGATCGTCTCCGGACGACAGGTATTGCTGCACATCCCACTCGGCGACCCCGGCTACGACTCGGCGTTCCTCGGTCTGCATCTGTACACGTGGGCGCTGGTCACGTTCTATCTCGCCGCGCTCGTGGCGGGTGCGGCCGGCATGGCGAGTACCGAGCTCGCGCCGGGGCAGGTCCGCTTCGGCACGGGGTCGTCGATCGTGCTGTGGATCTTCGCGGCCTTCATCGCGACCAACCTCATCAGTTGCTTCGCCGAGGAGGGATTCCACTGGCTGTTGCCCAGTGATCCCGACGGCTACCAGCTTTTCAGCATCTTCGGCTGACTTACCCATCCCATCAAGGAGATTCGAATGGCACGCCCGACAACCACGAATTCCGGTACACCGGTACCGAGTGACAACGAGTCGCTCACCGCCGGGACCCAGGGCCCGATCCTGCTGCACGACCACTACCTGGTCGAGAAGCTCGCCCAGTTCAACCGGGAGCGGGTGCCGGAGCGGGTTGTCCATGCCAAGGGTGCGGGCGCTTTCGGGGAATTGGTGGTCACGGGCGACGTGAGTCGCTACACCAAGGCGAAGCTGTTCCAGCCGGGTGCGCGGACCGAGTCGCTGGCCCGGATCTCCCAGGTCGCCGGAGAGCAGGGCAGCCCCGACACGTGGCGCGACGTCCGGGGTTTCGCGGTGAAGTTCTACACCGAGGACGGCAACTACGACATCGTCGGCAATAACACCCCGGTCTTCTTCATCAAGGATCCGATCAAGTTCCCCGATTTCATCCGGTCCCAGAAACGCCTGCCCGGCAACGGACTTCGCGATCACAATATGCAATGGGACTTCTGGACACTGCGTCCCGAGACCGCCCATCAGGTGACCGTGCTCATGGGCGATCGCGGCATCCCGAAGTCCTACCGCCACATGAACGGCTACGGCTCACACACCTACCAGTGGATCAACGCTGTCGGCGAACGCTTCTGGGTGAAGTACCACTTCAAGACCGATCAGGGCGTCGACCATCTGACCCAGGCCGAGGCGGACCGGCTGGCCGGTACCGCCCCCGATCTGCATCGCAAGGATCTGTGGGACGCCATCGAACGCGGCGACTACCCGAGCTGGACCCTGCATGTGCAGGTCATGCCGGTCGCTGAGGCAGCGGACTACCGCTTCAACCCGTTCGACCTGACCAAGGTCTGGTCCCAGCAGGATTACCCGTTGATCGAGGTCGGCACGTGGACGCTGAACCGCAACCCCGGCAACTACTTCGTCGATATCGAGCAAGCCGCCTTCGCGCCCTCGAATATCGTTCCCGGCATCGGCTTCTCACCCGACAAGATGCTGCTCGGCCGCGTCTTCGCCTACGCCGACGCCCACCGCTACCGCATCGGCACCAACTACGCCCAGCTGCCGCCGAACCGGGCAAATGCCGCCGAGGTGAACTCCTACTCCAAGGAGGGCGCGATGCGCTACCACTACAACGACGCGAACGTCCCGGTGTACGCGCCCAACTCCTTCGACGGTCCGCACGCCGACCCGGCGGCGGCCCCCGACGGCGGCGCGTGGGACTTCGACCCGACCATGGTCCGGGCCGGCTACATCCAGCACGCCGAAGACGACGACTTCGCCCAGGCGGGCACCCTGGTTCGCGAGGTCCTCACCGACGAGCAGCGGGATCGCCTGGTGCACAACGTCATCGGGCACGTTCTCGATGGAGTCCGAGAGCCGGTCCTGAGCCGCGTGTTCGACTACTGGAAGGCCATCGACCTCGAAACCGGTAAGCGCATCGAGGAAGGCGTCCGTACTGCCTCGGCGGAACCCGCTGCGTAGTTGAATTCCTTTTGCGACGGCCGACGAAAGGTGTGTCGGTGGCAGCCCGGTTGCCGCCGGGCTGCCACCGCACATTCCGAACAGGTTGGCGAGGTCATGGGCTACTTCGGCGAGCCCGCGGACCCGGAGGCCGTTCCTGCCGACCCGGTGCCGGACCCGAAGCTTCCCGTCGAAGGTAGCTTCGGGACCTTCGGCTTCGGGGCAGGCGGCAGCGGACCAACCTTGTCGGGTGGCAGTAGCTCGATGGGAGGTCCTGCGGGATCGCTTTGGAACCCATGGGGTGCGAGGTCGATGGGAGGTCCCGGAGGGTCGACCAGAAGCTGCTGGGGTAGGGGCAGGATTTCGATGGGAGGCCCCGGCGGATCCACCACGACGCCCGACGGTGTGGCACCCGCAGTGGGCATCAGACAGAGGAGCGAGGCTGCCGCTGCCGCGGCAGCCAGGACGACGACTCGTCCGATGCGTTCGTGGATGGGTGCGTGAGATGGTTTCACGGTCAAATCCCTTTCGCCTGGTCATGGAGTGCGGAATTCACGGGGCCGTGCCTGCCTCCCAGGCCCTTCCGGAACCTCGATTCCGCCCGACTGCTAAATAGTCGCCCGCCTTCGACCAGCACGAAGTGTGGTGTCGAATCGGAATCCATCGAAATCCTGTGGTGACAAACAGAACTGCGTCTCGGAGCTCCTACCCACCCTGCCGCCAGCGGCTCGCCAGGTGCCTGGTCGTCGAGGATGTTGACGAACCACCCGAGCAGCGTCCGAGGAACTTGGCAATTCGCCCGGTGGTAGAGGGGCGGTCACGAGCTGTCGGCGCGCTGCCTGCGATTTCAGGACTTGGCCGACTACGATTCTGCACTGACCGGATGACCGTCAACTATCGGAGGAGATCGGTTGATGTCCAGCGCCGATTCGTGGCTGCGGCGGGTTGGTTCGACGAGGTTAGCCGTTGCTATGGTACTTACGGGCGCTATTACCGCTTTTGCACCGCAGGCTGGCGCAGCAACCTCCTGTGGAGGGCAATTACCGGATTGGCTGGACGCGGCCTACACGGGAACGTACGTTGTCTACGGGTACGGCGACACACCGATGCCGCTGAGCATCCGGTTTGTTGGCAATGATGTAACCGTCGAAAGTTCAAGCCGCGATCTGGATGCCATTCACACGTCTTTTCTTGGTAAGGGAAGCGTCTCCGGTGTGCTGCAAGGAGCTCTGCAATGGACAGTCGGCACGCGTAAACCGGAATCGCTGTACCCATCGAAGTGTGACTCGGCGGGGAAGGTCATTGCGGCGAAATGGAATGGCTCCAACTTCGGTGGTCCCGTGTCGTTGATGGCAGGTGGTGACGTAACCCGATCAGGATCGAAGTAACGTTCTCGGCAGCTGCGCGCCTCGACCGGGCTCACGACGCGTGCTCGGGGGTTCGCCCGCGCTCTAGTGTCGTGAGTCGTTGATTCGTTGGCAGTAGGCGGCGAGAGTTTCGAGGATCTCGTCGGCGGTCTTGGTCCAGACGAAGGGTTTCGGGTCGGCGTTCCAGGCGTTGAT